>JBIIGV010000185.1:0-4686 GCA_044236265.1 Oligoflexales bacterium | reverse complement strand
GTAGACGTCCCGCAGCAAGTCCCGCACGAACAAGGTGAGCAGTTTTGGCGTCTAGGCGAGCTAGTTCCGGAAGTCGATCACAATCGAGGCATTTTTTTGCTCGCAAGACGACAAGCATCGCGTCGTCAATGTGACCACTATGGAGATAAGCGCGAACCAGCAGAGTGTAGAAGTCTTCGAGCACGATGCGGATTGTGCGAGACTTCTGATTTTTCCCGAAAGCGGTTTCGACGCGCGTCACTAAAAACTCAAGCTGGAAGACTGCAGCATCAAAATTTCCAAGGCGCCAATCTATGGCTGCACGAACAAAGCGACTGAGAAGTCCCTGTGGGCTGAGGACCCAGACGTACCAAAAGATATTTCCAAAGTAGAGTGTGCCACGCAAAATGCCGAGCGGCCCAAGGAGAAGACCCCAAATTACAAGAAGACCTGCGCCGACAATATCATTGAGCGCGATAAGGAAATTGCGTGTTGAGTGGGCCTTTGTGTTCATAGGACGATGGTATACCGTAGATGACCACCTTCGGGCAAGCCAGACTGTTCCCTGAGATTTCAGCGTGTTAAGTTACAGTAAGGGTGAGCTTGATGCAGGTCAGGGGCTTTGGCTTAATTCATAAGCGTAACTAATCAACATCCGGTTTTGCTCATGTAGTTTTTGAGCTGCTCTTCCTGATTGGCCCCCGGGCACTGACCGATCGCCGATTGAATGGTGGTTATCTGCGATGCCGCAGCCTGGTCCACAGTTGAAGATGATGATCCGCCGCCAAATGCCTCTGCGGCACTCGCCAGTTGGGAGATGATCGTTGATGCATCATTGCTTGTCATACCAAGGATTTCTGCGGGCGTGATAATGCCGTCGCCATCTAGATCGTATTTTTTTGTTCGCAGTGTCAATGATGCCGTCTGGTACATGGCAATTTTCAGTATGTCTGCACTGGTCCGGACAGCGGCGGGGATGGTAACCATCAAGCTCACTGCTGTATCGACATCGGCAATGTTTGCATCGGTTGCATCTGGCATAACAGAAAAGAGAGATGTTACGCCGTTTGACGACGAGTTTGACATGGATGTAGAAGAAGAGTTTGAAGCCATCTTCTGAGCCAAGGTGAGAGCGTCAATTCCGCCTCGCTCAGCGTATGCGAGAGCCAGTATTGAAATGTATTGATAGTTGTTCGGATCACTTTGCAGTGCTTTGGTCAAAATATTGATGGCCTTGTTTGGATTGCCTTCCTCGAGCGCAACAGTCGCATCTTCAGCAGGATCGCTCTCTTCGTATGTGTCGAATGGGTTTGCCCCGCAGGTGGAAATCACCAAAATGAGTGAAGCCAGAGTAAAGTGTCTGAAGGGTATCCCTAGTCTTTTGCTGCAATTTGCTTTCATAATGCCCTCCCTAAATTAGAAGCCAGCCGTAATTCGGAAAAATAGACGTTTATCTGGCCTAACACCGACGCGCTCATCCATCTCTTGGATGTAAATTCCGCCATCGAGGCGGAATGCGTACAGATCAATATAGAAACCACCGCTAGTCCAACCACCAGACAACCCGGTCGTGACACCGACATAGTCTTTCACACTAAGCTCTGCCCCAAGGTGCAGTTTCTTTAAAAAGCTGATACCAAGTACGTTGGTTGCGTCCCAGTATTCTCCGAGTAAGCGAAAGCGACTCACTTTGGTCCCAGGTTCGATGGCTGCGCCAAGATTGACGACTTGTTTCAATCGAGAAGGGGCCGCTTGATCTTCTGACATTGAGCTGAAAGCAGTACCGCCAAGGTTATTGATGGTCGCTCCTAAAGAAGCGCCTAAGCGACCAGGTATCTTGTACATGATCCCCAAGTCGGCACTCGATCCCAGTCCTTGCCGAAGCAGATCGTCACTTTCCATATTGTTTAGATTTTCACTGTCAGTGATGTTCGCGGCGAATGATGCCTCGCCGCGATGCATGTATTTAAAGCTAGCGCCGACCAAAAGTTTCTGACTCATAAAGTCTTGTGCCAAGCCAAAAACAACGCCATTACTGGTAATAAGTCTTGCCTTTACGCCCTCTAGCCCACCAGCTTCCGGTGACTTATGAACGAGGATGTCGGTTGTCTGTCCGTTGAACACTCCAATCGATGCTCGCCGAAGAATGAGAGCAGTCAGATTATAGAATCCAATGTGCTCATTCTTACCAACTCGCTTGCGCAGAGCCGCCGGTATATCTGCATTTTCAGCCTGAAGTTCTTTAACGAGGTTTCTCGCATCGTCGCTAAGCTCGATGGTTGGGCTGATCAATATGAGGCGCTTATAGATTCCTTTGCCGAGAGCGAGACCTGCAGGATTGTACATCAGTGCCTGTTCGTTATCGGCAATCGCGAGGCCTGTGTCGGCGCGCCCGAGGTAATATGCATCGCGATAAATTCGTTGGTCGTCCTCAGCATGTAATGTCGAGGAAAACATAAACAATGCAAAAGTGACATGCGCGTATTTACGAATGACGCAAATAGGATTACATCGACGCGACATCCCGTGTTCCTCCAAGAGTGATGTGGGAGGTATCGGTAATTTGTCAAAAATGATGAGTTGTTTTAACGAGGCGTGCGAAGGGTAAAAAGACAGCGGGGCCGGTTGTTGCCGGCCCCGATTGCTTTGTCGCCTAAGGTGAAATTTGGTTTTGGTAGATACGTAAGAATTTGACAGAACTTGTAGAAAAAACAGTGTCCCAATTAAGGGGAAAGGTTTCAAAAAAATGCAGCGACAAAGCTCAGTAGTTGAAACTGATCGATGGTTTAGCTGGACTGACTGAGCCGGTCAATGCGAATCCACAGGCCGGCTGGCCAGTTAATAAAGTTTTTTAGGCAGCCATTATTCATGGAATTACAGAGGTTTAAGCTAACCCTTTAAAAGGCGTGCGTATTTTGCCGTTTTTACCAGAAGGTGGAATAGGTGAGGTCTATGTCAGAGACAAAAGACGCTTCATTGCGGCAATTAGGAGAGGTCTTAAACGCCCTCGAGCGTTGTTTCCTTGTTGGTGGATCCCCGGGGGTGAAGCTGGCTGCGGGTCTTGCTTTTGAGCTTCTAACCGGCCGTGGCCTTGGTGGTAGGCCCTTGCCCGCCCGGAGCAGGTCAAGAGTTTCATTCGCAGTAAGTGTCACGATTCTTGCGCCTTCGATGGATAAGGTTCTTTTAAATCGCTCGTGCCGCGGGGTTCTTTTGCCACGCATAAATCTGCACGACTCAGCTCAATCAGTTTACCTGGAAGCCAAGCGATTATCGCGAGAGTCGAGCGGTGATGATGCCGCAGAGTTGGCGTTGCTTGGGCGCCCGTTGGCAGTCGAGTTGTGGGATGATGATCCCGAGCATTTGGTCGTTTGTCTTAACTTCCTGGCGATTTCAAGAACTGAGGGTGGCGATACTCCACAAACCTCGGCAAACTGGACCTACGTCGACCTTGATCAGCTGGACTTAAACCGCATGGATCCGCGGGAGTGTTTGGCCGTCAGCGAGATGCTCAGCATTATGGGTTTTGCAAACCCTTATGACCTGTCTGAAGATGAAAAAACGCCGCTCGATATTCATCCGGCGGCGTGAATCATAACTACAAAGATTTTAGATTACGCCTCAAGCGGTAGCGGTTCAAATTCCGGAGACTTACTTGTCTCCAGGTCTTTGATGGACTTAAGCTTTGTTACGAGGCCCATGGATTTCAGTAGGCGGATGACCATCATGGTGACATCGATTTCCCACCATTTGTGTCCAGCCTCGGCCACATGCTGATGAGCATGGTGATTGTTGTGCCATCCCTCGCCAAAGGTGATTAGCGCCACCCACCAAGTGTTCCGTGACAGGTCATCGATCTCATAATTTCTGTAGCCAAAGAAATGTGTAGCGCTGTTGACGCACCAGGTCGCATGGTACACCAGGACCATGCGCATGCAGACACCCCAGAGAACCATACCGATGCCCCCAATGGCAAAAAGCATCAAAGCAAGTAGTGCTTGCGGGATCAGTTGGCCAGCAGTTGTGTCAAGCCAAAGGTAATATGGATCATTATGAATATCGCGGGCAAATCTCCGCTGACGGGTCTCATTGTCAAACTGGTCGCGATTTCTGAATGTCCAACCAATGTGACAATAGAAAAATCCACGTCTTGAATTGTGCGGGTCCATTTCAGTGTCAGGGTGTGAATGGTGCATGCGGTGATGAGCGCACCATTTCGTGGGGCTTCCTTCCATGGCAAGGGCGCCGCATGTTGTTAAAATTCTCTCAAGCCATTTGGGAACCGCAAAGGATCTGTGGGCTAGCAAACGGTGGTAGGTCAGGGTTATGCCGAGGCATCCGGTGATAAAGTACAAAATTGCGGCCGCAGTGACGTTTTGCCAATTTACATAAAAAAGTGATGCGATCGCACCGATATGCATCGCACTCACCCATGCGGTGCTTTGCCAATTTAGGGATCCCGGCGGTATCCGCTCAAAATGTTTTGCTGGTTTAATAGCTGTTTGCTGTGACATGGGACCTCCTTAAGAGTCCAAACGGTAATCCCCTCAAATTCATAGATGTATTGTCGGAGAAAACCACTGTATGCACGAGTAAAACAATTGTAAAACGGCCTAAAGCCGTTACCCTGATTGGGTTAATGAGGCGAGTCCTTGGACTCCGAAGGCGGATTAATTGAGGCTTATAAAGTCAAATCAAGCGGGCTGCGGA
>JBIIGV010000184.1:0-4687 GCA_044236265.1 Oligoflexales bacterium | reverse complement strand
CCAATGGACCTGATGACATCAACGCTGCTGGAATCAGCTGCCTTACCAAAGACGGTGTACTGATTATCAAGATAAGGAACTTTTTCCAGGCAAAGGAAAAACTGGCTACCAGCAGAGTCAGGATCCTGAGTCCGAGCCATTGAAATAACGCCCGGCTCATGAGGACGCGGATTGAACTCGGCTTTAATTGTGTAACCAGGACCACCTGTACCGTTACCGACTGGACATCCACCCTGAATAACAAAACCTTTGATCACGCGATGAAAGCAAAGCCCATCGTAATAACCAATCTTTGTTAGACCCAACATGTTTTTAACATGCCCCGGAGCAACGTCCGGCCACATATCAATTAGGATGTCGCCCTTCGACGTTTCAAGCTTCACCTGATATTTATTTTTGCCGAAATCAACACCAGCAACCGCTGCATCAACTTCCTGCTTGCGATTTTTCATCAAATTTTTCCCCCGGAAACGAGCTATTAGCTTATGTAAGAAAGACCTGTCCATTAGGGCAGGTCTTACCACGTACCGAAGGGCTAAATCTACGAAAAATTAAAAAATGAATTTCAATTTAACTTTTGAAAATCACGCTGATTTGACCGTAAAGAGCGCAAGACCAAGACCACTAGCAATGGGGTTACCGTCTTGTACAGGGATGATCCGTAATCTATCCGCTTCCTCTTTCACGACGCCGATATGCCACCGGATAGAATCCACCTCATGACGACCCTCAAGATCTCGCTGGACGCTATCCCAAAACTTTGCTCCCGACTCTTTGTTCAACCAACTGATGATGGCAAGCTGACCATCCTCCGCTAATCGACTCTTTAGAACATTTAGCATATTCGCAAACATATCTTGCTGCAGAGTCGGCCACAGCACAATCGCCGTCGAGAATTTATCTTGGGGAATGATCGATAAGTCGCCAAATGACTTGCGGACAAGCTTTACCTGCTTGCCGAAATGAGCAAGCTTATGCCTTAGATGGCGCAGGGCCTCGTTATCTTCATCCAAAATGTACACTCTAGCAGACGGGTTTACATTGAAGATCTCTTCTACAAACGGAACAGCGCCCGTTGCACCAATAAGCAGTATTTCCTTTGTCACGCTGACTTTACTTACAGCATGTTCAACAGCTTGATGAAATATTTTCGATTTATGAGCCAACTGGTCAATTGAAACAACATATCTAGCATGCAGGGATACCTGCTGAATGCGATCATTTAAATCAGTGAAAAATTTAACTCGCTCATGAACAGAGTTAACATTGAGCGCAATATTCCAACCGATAATTCTACCTGAGTGGCGATCGATCACTGGCGACATAATCTTCATGAATACCATTCGACCATATAGAGGGCTAATGAATACCACGCGCTCACGATCAGTAATTGGCAACATGGCCTCACCCTGAAGCTTTTCCTCGCGGTTAGGTAATCTGCGAAAATTTTCAATCAGCTGATACCAATCTGACACGTGAGATCCGCGTTTGATCTGCGGCTGATGTCCAAAAACAAGATCGAAACCAATGTTCCAATCAACTATTTTCTGATCGGCTCCCAAGACGAAGCCCGGAACAGAACCTTGAAAAAAGGATTGATCCACACGAGGATCGCGGTCATTCCAAAGTCTGATATCTAAGCCATAATCTCGACGATCACGGTGAATCGAATCCTTTAGCACCTTGGAAATAAGATCTGTTGTTGCCTTTTGTAGGGTCTCGATAACCATGTAAATCTCCGTCTCTATACGATCTCAATAGATAAAGGTCTCCCTTGTCCCCTATCTGATTGCAAAGCTCAGGCCACATGGAGAGGCGAGGGATCTACACCCCTATAAACCCCGACAAACACGGCAATAACTGCTGAAATCGCGCATTCCACAAGAGTGGCATAGATGCTGCACTCAGGGTGCCATAGCTGCTGTCCTTTGGGAGCTGTGGCTATCGGTGTAACTAAAATTCCCATGTTTAGATGCGAGGACAACATCATGAAAAGACAGCCTAAAAATCTCAGATCGCCGGTAAAACCGTTCCGGTACGTGGCTGCCTTACTAGCACCAGCCATGGTGTCAGGAGTTTTGACACCCGTCAGCTTTGCAAACGTTATTGGATCTGACATGCAGAACTTCAACGCAACTACAAGCGGTCTGGACTTCGTAACTGTCGAATCTGCGGCAACACTTGAACCAGGCTTTGCAAACTTTGGCCTTTTCATGAACTACGCAGTTAACACTCTCCCCTATTTTGAAAAAACCGATACGATCCAAAGCCGCACTAAATTTAACGATACGATCCTAGGCGCCGACCTAAATGTTGGTTACGGTGTTACGAAACGTTTCGATCTCGGCTTGAGCTTGCCGCAAGTTGTTTCCTCGACTGTAAAAACGAGTGGCTGGAATGGGAAATTTAGAGATAACGGAAACACCGAAATTCGCACTAATGCAAAATATCAGCTTGCTGGCGATGAAAAAGGTGGAACCGCCCTGCAGGGCGTCGTCAATTTCAACCGTACAAAGGACAACCCTTATGTCGGCGAAAGTAACTCGCCAATATATTCGCTAGTCTTAATCAGCAGCAAGCAAATCACACATGAAATGGGTCTTGGCGTTAACCTGGGATATCGCTGGCGAAAGGCGGGTGCACCGCTTAAAGATGCCGATCCTATCAAGCCACTTCCCAATCAATTTATCTGGTCTGGCGCGATGAGCTACCATATCGCCTCTATCGACTCGAAAATTATTGCTGAGGTCTTCGGAAGCAATCCTGTTAAAAAAATTGATACAAACAGCGATCGCACTGCTTCTTCAGCAGAGACACTGCTTGGCATCAAGCACGATATTGACACAAATCTCTCGATCCATGGGGGAATTGGAACTGAAATCGACGCCGGACTTAGCTCCCCCGATTGGCGCGCATACTTGGGCATCAATTGGTCAACGGGACCTCAATTTGACAAACCCGCACGCATCTCGGTCGTGGAGCCCCCAGTTAAGGCCGAACCTGTTGCGAAGCCATTTGCTATTGAACCGAAGCCATACGAAAACATAACTGTTCATGACATTATGTTTGAATTCGCGTCCGATCATTTGATTGTTGGTCAATCCAAACAAATGTTGAAAGAGCTGGCCGACCACTTAAATCAGCCACCTAAATTCACCAAACTAATTATTGTGGGGCACACAGATTCAATTGGATCTGCGGAGTACAACGAAACACTAAGCAAGCGTCGCGCTGATACGATTAGAAATTGGCTAATCTCAGAGCATAAACTCGACGCAGCAAAAATTAGTACTGAAGGTCATGGCGAGCGAGAACCTGTTGCAGGCAACGGCAACTATCAGGGCCGCCAAATGAATCGTCGCGTTGAATTTAGAATCTATCGCGAAGGTATGAAAGAGGAGATTAGAAGCACAGCCAACCCGAAGGCTGCGGAGGGCGCTAAGGATCCTGGTGAAAAGGTTCCGGCTCCAAAGGAAAAATCAAAGGCAAAAGCGGGAAAAACCGCTAAACCGAGTAAGAAATGAGTTTTGATGTGCTGTTTTGCCTGTGTTGCTGCTGATGTTGTTGTTGATTCTGTTGTTAAAGCTGCTGTTGAAAGGACCAGATTATGAAAGAAAGATTATGGAACTCAGTTACGTGGAGATGGATTTTTAGTGCTGCACTGATTCTCACGGCTTGTAAACAAGCTGGATATGAGGTCTTGAAACCAAGAAATCAAAGCCCAAATAGTTTTGATAGCAGCAAGACACTTGCACCGACTGCCCGTTTAGAAGTGCTTGACCGCGGTACAAGCGTGACCTGGACGTATGTTGGTAACCGTATCGAGGTCAAGCCGACAGCTGACACACTCGATCCGGATTATGTTGGTAAAGAATCTTGTCAAAACCCGGGGCTGATCAGTGCTGATTATGATCTTGGCAATGGGACTAAGCCCACTGTCCAAAGGACTGAATGCTCGTCCTTAGCCAGTGCGGGTCACGTATTTACAAAGTCAGGAACTTATCTTGTCAAAATGACCGTTAAGAGCAAAGACAATGAGACTGCTACTTCAAGTATGACTTTGAGAGTCATTGATAGAAATGTTGCCGCAAGTATGGCAGAGGGCGGATTCACTATTCACGCCAAACCGATTCTTGCCGAAATCAATCAGCCAGTCACTTTCAGTGGCATTTGTGAACTTAAGGGAAAACTTTCGATAGGTTGGAACTACGGCGATAGCGCAACCGGAGCTGGTGCTGTGACTCAACACACCTATGGTCAAGCCGGACAGTATCTTGTGACTGCGACCTGCGCCAACGACACCGGAAAGAAATACGATGCGTCTTTGACAGTTGTAATAATGGGCGCAACTGCTCCCTCAATTCCTGCTGTTGCCGTGCCAATCCCTGGACAGAACCCCAATCTTCCGCGAACAAACGGATGCGACCCGTCTCAAGGGCCATGCCAAAACGCGGGCCAGATTCCAAATGGAGCAACGACCGTTCCTAGTTCTTCCGGTACTGTTTGGTACTATGATCCGTTCTGTCGCTGCTACATTAGCTACTAATCAAACTGCAGAGCTTCATGGAAAGACCCACCAAACGGTGGGTCTTTTTTATTTTAGCATTTTTTTAAAAAATCACTTTTTTTTTAATAATTTCGGTTGAGTGAATACCTGCGATCACCTCTGGACGCTCCCCTCAAAACA
>JBIIGV010000183.1:0-4690 GCA_044236265.1 Oligoflexales bacterium | reverse complement strand
ACGCAGCTGCAAGAGCGCCTTATTCAAACTGTGCCATGGCGGCAAGACCCTATAAAGATTTTTGGCAAATCCATGATGCAGCCTAGGCTTACTTGTTGGATGGGTGATCCAGGCGCCATCTACAAGTACTCAAGCTTGACCCTTGATCCTGAGTCTTGGACGTCAGAAGTTGCACGTATTAAAGAAAGTTTAGAGAGTGCGCTGGGTATCATCTTTAACAGTGTGCTTCTGAATTACTATCGTGATGGAAATGACAGCATGGGCTGGCATCGGGATAATGAGAAAGAGCTTGGGAAAGAGCCCGTGATTGCGTCAGTGACTTTTGGAGCGGAGCGGCGTTTTTTACTGCGACGTCACAAAACAAAAGACGATCAGATATCTCTGAAACTTGGACATGGAAGTGTCTTGGTTATGTCTGGCGCGTTGCAGGAATTTTGGGAGCATAGTGTGCCGAAGACTGGTAAGCTTTCCGCAGAGCAGATTGGTCCTCGCATCAATCTTACGTTTAGGCGGGTGTTTAGATAGTCATAGGTTGGCAAAGTGGTTGCAAAAGCTGAAAAAACATCAAAGTTACTGGTAATCTTCGGCAATCAACTATTTCCCATGAAACACCTGCCCAAGGCCGCAGGGCTTAAGGTTTTCATGGCTGAAGATCTGGAGCTTTGCACTTACTACCGCTTCCATAAGCACAAGATCATTTTGTTTTTAGCCGCCATGCGCACCTATGCCGAAGATCTGAAGTCTCAAGGCTATGATGTGCATTATGTCGCATTGGATGACGACAAAGCTCGGCCTAAGTCCTACATGGATAAGCTTGAAGATTTTGTGCGTTCGGCTTCCTGCCAGGAACTTTTTACCTTCGAAATTGAAGACAAGTTTATTGAGTCGCGCGTGGCTGCGTTTGCTAAAAAGCAGAAGCTTGCTCACACTGTGATGCAGAGTCCCATGTTCTTGACGTCTCGATCGGATTTTCAGGCTTATCTGAAACGATCCAAAAAGCCATTTATGAAGACCTTCTATGAGCAGCGGCGGCGTGAGCTCAAGATTCTGATGAATCAGGATGGCACTCCAGTTGGTGGTAAGTTTAGCTTTGATGAAGAAAACCGAAAGCCTCTACCTGAGACGGTTAAACCACCAGGAATCCCTGCTGCGACGAAAAATGCTCATGTGAAGGTTGTGAGCAGTGTGGTGGACAAGTTATTTAAGTCCCATCCCGGAGACAGTAAGGACTTTTGGCTTCCTGTCTCTTACGAGGAAAGTTGTGAGTGGCTAGATGACTTTCTGGCAAAGCGTCTTGAGACTTTCGGGCTTTATGAAGACGCTATTACAGATCGCGAAGCGTTCCTCTTTCATTCGGTGCTATCTCCGATGATGAATCTTGGCTTGCTGACTCCTGATGAGATTGTGCGCCGGACCTTGGAATTTGCTCGCAAGAAAAAGGTCCCGATCAATAGCCTCGAAGGTTTTATTCGTCAGGTAATTGGTTGGCGGGAGTTTGTGCGTGGTATTTACCAAAACTTCAGTGAGCGGCAGGATAAAGAAAATTTTTTTGGACACACGAGAAAGCTCACTGAATCGTGGTATGAAGGAACGACGGGCCTTCCACCTTTAGATGATGCCATTAAGAAGACGCTCAAATACGGCTGGTCCCATCATATCGAACGTTTGATGATCATCAGCTGCGTGATGCTGCTGGCCCAGGTAGACCCGCGGGAGGTTCACCGCTGGTTTATGGAGATGTATGTCGACTCTTCGGACTGGGTGATGGGCCCCAACGTTTACGGTATGGGTCAGTTTAGCGACGGTGGAATATTTGCGACCAAACCCTACATCTGTGGCTCAAACTATATTCTTAAGATGAGTGACTACGATAAAGGCCCCTGGTGCGACGAATGGGACGGCCTTTATTGGAAATTCGTGGCCGAGAAATTTCAATTTCTTGGCAGAAACCCCAGACTCTCCATGATGGTGGCCATGTGGGGCAAGAAGACCAAGCCGCAAAAAGACTCTCTCCTCGCAGCGGCGGATCGCTTCATTGAACGGAATACAACAATTTAGGGACACACGACCAAACCCAAATTGATTCATTATTAAGTTAGGGTTTGGTCGTGTGTCCCCAAATAAAAAACCCCAGCTCCTAAGTCGGAGTTGGGGTTAGAGGGGAGTGCCTAACAAGTTATCTAGTATTATCGTGCTGATCGATTACTGAAATTTTATATCCTTAACGATAATCTCTGGCTTGCGTAAGAGGTAACCAGGAGCAACAAAGTGACAAATGTCTACCTTGTCGTTAGATTGATCTACGATGTTTAAAGGTACGGAGGCATTGCCCGAATACTTGCCGGAAAAGTACGGATATTTAAGAGCACCATTTTGGTAAGTGTCGAGATATCCACTGCTCAATGCAATATCGTAATAAAACGTGACCTTGGTCGCGCCCAATGGTGCTTTGAGTTTGAGACAGGATAGATATCCTTCTTTTAGGCCGGCATTAGAACTTGTTTCTTGAAACGTTCCATTGCCAAGGCTTGTCCAGTATGCGCCAATTTCATAAGGCCCGATGGACCCAATGAAATTTACTGTTCCTTCTACTTTTATAGGCTGTTTGCCGTCCGTTGCAGTCACTTTGTAATTTAATGAGAGGGGTGCGGTTGGGCATTTAACAGTTACGAATAATGCTGCCTGATCATTTACGACTTTATTCATGGTGCACGAGCTAGACTGACTTAACTCCACAGATGGGTACGAAATTTTTAAATCAGCCTCATTGGTCACTGCTTGGAATTCAAGTGTTGTCTGTAGTGATAAGCTGACGGTAGTAATGGCGCCTGGCCATTTTATCCAAGTTGGGGGATCATAAGTATTTATTACGTTTATTCTAAGTGTGTCCGTAGCGCTGCTCGCGCCGGCGCCATGTGCTTTTATTTTCAAGTCAAGGGGACCAACAAAGTCCGCGGGTGATAAAATTTTAAAGCTGCCCGTTGACTGAAACTCAGACGTATCAAGCTTCCATGACGACTCTGGCTTTGACATCAACTCGTAACTTACTGGGCCATCTGCGTCAGTTGCTTGAACGGTGCAGGTTCCCTCCTTCTCTTCAAAGATTTCACAAGACAAGGAATTTTGATCAAAAATGGTGCTGTCTTCGACTCCGCCAATGTCTATGGTGATGCTGCTGGAAGCTTCGAGATTTTCTGCGTCAACAACTCGGTATTGCAGGGTCTTTTGTGTATCATCATTCGGGGCTGGGGTGAAGCATAGTTGGTTGTTTTCCAATGTCATTCCTTTGAGGGCGTCCAACGTAACCTGCAATGTGCTTAAGTCATTGTCTACATCCCCATAGAAAGAAGATAGATTTTCACAGACCTGTTGACCGTCCTCTGTGACCGCCAATGTTAACGGATTTGCAAAGGGCGCATCGTTTACTGCTTTAATCTCAACGCTGATCAGTAAAGGAACGGAGCAGATCTCAGGATTTGTATTTTTTTCACAAACAATTACTTGAAACGAATCACTACCGTTAAAGTTTTCCTTTGGCTCATAATATATCCTGCCCTCTTCTAGTGCTAAGCGAGCCACACCGTTAGCCGGCTGCGCTGCTTCATCAATACGAGCTTCAAGGTCGCCCTGAGCAGATTCCACGTCGCTAACTACATACCCAAGCTTGAGTGTGGAGTCTTCGTCGATTGAAGCTAAGCTTTTGACTCCTTCTTGTAGACTAATATTTGGAATATCATTTAAAGGTGCAACTAAAATGTCGATCTTGGCCTCATCTGACCATTTGTCCCCAGATCGGGCTTTGTACATGATCGATCCTGCACCGAAAAAGTTTTCGGCTGGTTGAATCGTGACTTCTCCCGTAACAATATTAAGATCGGCTGTTAGTCCCGACGAAACTTTTGTCAGCTCAAAATGATAGCCCTGGTTAGGAATTGATGACTCTGCCCCCAAAATCGCTGAGCAGGACTGGTCTTCGGTACAACTTAGAGATCTCGAAACCGCTACCGGTTTTTCTCCGACAGTGCCTGGTAGAATTTTGATGACCGCAGGTGCTGATTCCTTGCCATCTGCTTTGGCGATTACTTCAAACTGGTCATCGCTGGTTTGGCCCGCAGCCAAAATGTAAATAAACTCTGAATTAGCCAAGGTCAGTGATCCTTTTTGAGGCCGAGTATTGATGGTGTAGGCTAAATTAGTACTATCGACATCGTCGCAAACAATTTTAGATCTGATTTCGAGTGCTGTTTTCGCGCCGAAGCTCTGAGATAAGCAAACTGGCGCATCGTCAATTGGCTTCACGATAATTGATGCAACGCCTGCTGTGCTTGCGCCGGTTCCATCAAGCACACTCACGGCAAAACTGTCTCGTCCATTATAGTTTCGATCAGGAGTGTACCTGACAGATTTCGCTGCCTCATCAACAATAACATCCCCGTGACTTGGGTAGGAGATAATCGCAATTCTAATACTCCCGGCGGTTGTCGTACTAATTTTAAGTGGGATAGATTTTGAACCGTCCTCATCGACTTCTACGAGGCCTATTGCATCAAGGCTTATGCCAGAAGTGATTGTAGATACCGTACCCACCGTAGCATCTCCAGAGGCTGCTGCGGGCTTGACCTCAGACTTTGTGGTTTCCGGACCAGACGTACAGCCATAAGCAAGCAGAGCACTCAAAATGCCCAGATGT
>JBIIGV010000182.1:0-4763 GCA_044236265.1 Oligoflexales bacterium | reverse complement strand
CGAATTGCAACTGCGAGATCAAGCTTATTACTGTTGCAGACGGTAACGCGCTGCTGGCGCGGATAAAACTTGAATCATCTGCGCCCAAAGCCGATTTGGTTATTGGAATCGAGGATGCATTAATCGCAAGTGCAATGAAAACTAATCAATTCCTGGATCCACAAATTAGCATGAAGAGGCTTGAACAACCCAAAAGCATCAACAAGACTGGACCGTTCATTCCGTATAACTTTGGTTATTACGCCTTTATGTTCGATACAAAAGCCAAAGATCCATCAGGAAGCCCATTCCCACAACCAGCAAGTATGAATGAATTGCTGACTAGCCCGAAGTTTATAAAATCAATTATCGTCCAGGATCCACGCACATCTGCACCGGGATTAGCCTTATTACTATGGATCAAAGCCCTCTATAAGGACAAAGCTCCTGAAAAGTATAAGTTATTACAAAAACAGATTCTGACTGTCACACGAGGGTGGTCCGAATCGTACAAGCTATTTACCAAGGGAGAAGCACCCCTGGTATTCAGCTACACAACAAGCGAGGCCTATCACCGTGAAGAAGAAAAAACAGATCGCTATAAGGCTTTAATTTTTACAGAGGGACATTATATATCTGTCGAATATGCTGCAATTCTTAAAACGTCGAAAAAAGAGAACCTCGCAAAGAGGTTCATCGAATATCTCCTTTCGCCATCGGCTCAGTCAATCATCGCACATAAAAATTGGATGTACCCAACGCAGACTGCATTAACGCTACCAAAATCATATGACCAGATTCTACAGCCGGCTCAAACTCTACAAATTAAATCTGATGAAATCCTCATCAATCGGGAAAATTGGATTCGGGAATGGCAAAAGGAAACTCAAACAAATTAGACCTCTGGAAACCAAACCCGCCTATTGGCGTTTGGCTTGTCGTAACCATGCTGGTTTTGGCAGCTTTTCTTCCACTCATAATTAGCATCGTGGACTCGCGTAGCCTCGGAGCATCTTCCGAACCTAGCCCAGCGCTGGACGCGCTTCTGACCGCCTTTAGATTTACGTTTTTACAAGCAGGGATTTCATCACTTTTAGTTTTAGTCTTGGCACCATTTTTAGCCATCTGTCTTACGCAGGTTCCAGAACATTATTACCGTTTCTCAAGCACACTACGGATTCTAACGTTCTGCCTACCATCGGTCGTTGTGGCAGCAGGAGTTGTATTGTGCTGGGGTAAATCAGGGATTGGCACTAGAATTTCTGAATCTTTTGGTATCAATGTATTACCAGAGGGATGGCTATATTCCCGGTACGCCGTGATTACTGCCAATGCAATTATGAACATACCTTTCGCATCCTTGATCATTGCCCGCTCGTTAAAGTCATTCGACAAAACAAGCATCGAATCAGCCCGTTTGATCGGCTTATCACCGCTCAAAACCATATCGTCTGTCATGCTTCCACAAGTCATACCGCAGGTTTTGTATCTTGTAGGTCTTAGCTTTTTACTCAGTATGGGTAATTTTGGGGCATTGAGTATACTTGGCAGCTCAAATGGGGCTGTAACTCTTGAAATGGGTATTTATCAGTCTCTTTTTCTCTATGCTGACTGGAGAGCTGGCGCCATATTCTCGATAGTTCACACGCTTTGTGCAGGACTGGTGTCGCTGATCTTCTTGGCCCCAAGAGACTGGAGCCGCGTCCATGATCAAAATACGATAAGCGCAAACGTTGATCCTGAACTGCTAAAACAAACCATATCGCCGAAGCTACATTATGGAATCCTGGCGATGATCGTGTCCTTTTTATTCGACCTGATGATTGCTGCACCCCTGCTTGCAACTGCTTTCGATGCTCTTCGCGACATTAACAGGATTTTCGAGGGGAGCTCGGCGTTAATCGGAACCGTGGTCCGATCATTTGTCCAGTCTCTCACGTACGCGGTACCGGCGGGAATACTAGCGACATTGATGTCATGGGTCGTTGTCAGATCACATAGTCAATACAACTTCCTTGGTAAGCCTGGTCGATCGAAAAGTATACTTGTTGGTGTTTTTCTTACGAACATAGTTCCCAGCATGGCCTGCGCCTTTGGCTACTTCGCAATCATTTCAAAATATCCTGAATTTCGTTACAGTAGCCAGGCGATAGTACTTCTACATGCAATCTTTTCGCTTCCTTTTATTGTTTCTTTTCTCATGCCTATTTATGCACAGAATTCCAAACACTTTTTTGAGCTAAAATTCCTGACTGGAATGTCTCAAGTCATGTGGCTATTTAAAGTTGAATGGCCATCAGTCAAACGATACTTGTTTATCATGTTTATCATTGCTTTATCTCTCAGTATGAATGAAACGTCGGTCGTAACCCTCATGGGAGATCCTGAATCACCTGCAATGACAACAACCATGATTTCTTTAATGGGGCATTACCGGTTTTCGGACTCAGCTTTAGTTTCACTATGTTTGATAATTATTACGGCAATAGCTTTGACCGTGTTCAGCCAGTCGAGGACGACCAATCATGGGAATCATTGAATGCCAGAACCTTAAAGTTCAACTTTCCACTTGGGAAGGCTCTTTCAGTTGTGCATTTCAGGAGGGAGACTGGCACGTAATCTGCGGGGGAAGCGGGTCTGGAAAATCGACTCTAATGCGAACAATGCTGGGCCTGACCACCCCAATTTCAGGCGACTTAGTTATAGATGGTAAAAGTATCGTCACCGAACCACCGCATAAACGTCAAATGAGCTTCATGGCGCAGCACAATCTGCTTGTTCCTCACATGACAGTAAAAGATAACCTTAGTCTTGTTCTGCATGATACGAAACTCACACCACGCGAAAAGTCAGAAAAAATAGATGAGATCTTGGTCCTGTTAAAACTCGAAACCGCACATCTCGATCGCCTACCAAAAAATTTGTCCGGAGGTCAGCTCTCCAGATGCAATCTCGCTCGTGCCATTCTGAGACCTGCGCGCTGGCTTTTACTCGATGAGCCATTTGCGGCGGTCGACCGACCAACCCGACTATTGATTTTAGACTGGTTAAGGGGCTGGCAGGACCAAAATGGAACAGGAATTCTACTTGTGAGTCATGACCTTGACGATATTTTTAACGTGGCATCCCATGTCACTGTGGTCTCACATGGGCAAGTAATTGAAAGCAACACGCTTCCAGATGCCATCAGTTCGCCTCAAAACCTATCAACGGCATCGCTCCTGAGAACAGGTGCCATTATCAGAGATGGTGCAAGAATTACGTTTGTAAACTCAGAGAATCTATACACCTCACCTCAAGCACCAGATTGCGCCGCTCACGACTTGACTGAAATCAAGATTCCAAGAGCCCGAGTTGTCGCCATCGGAAAATCCATGCGGGTGATCGACCTATCAACTGGCCTGGACGTCACCATTACATCCAGCAACGGCTTTGCGGGCAGTCTATGGTTTGACAAAAGAAATGCTAGAACGCTGTCTGATCGATAAAATGCGCCATATTTTTATCTATGATAAAATTTCCAGATGATGAAATCTCTGGCTTCCCATCTTTATCTGATTACCTTGCACCTTTGGGTTAGTACTTCATTTGTATTGCCCGTGGTGGCAAGAGCAGCTGAAGTTTCGAATTTAGATCGCGAGGTCGAGATCGAATTCAACCCGGTGGATGGTGCGATATCGTACGAAATCAAAGCTCAAAATAAGGCCGAAGCCAGCACCAACCCAATTATATTTGTATCGCCAACATCATCGATTACGAAGCGACTGCCCTTGGGGACCTGGATTATCGAGGTTAGATCGATTGATCGACGCCGAGTTCCTGGTCGGTGGCAATCTATCGGCGAGCTGAATATTGGATTTAAGACCCCCCAAATCTCGTATCCAAAAGATAAAATCGTTTTGAAAACCAATCCTGGTGAAGTCCTTCCAGTTGAGTTTAAGTGGAGCTCGTTTCATCCAAAAGCCGAGTATCTGCTGACGATAGAAAATGATGATCATACAGCTATCGACGTGAAACAAGTCGTCACGGGCGAATCGGTCATAATTCCACTCAAAACCGGACGCTACAGCTGGTCTCTCACATCTAATCCTCCCGTAGGCATAGAAAAAGACGGGAAAGACCCAGAGCCCAGTACATTTCAGATTAGCGCAGGAAAATTAGAATCCCCCGTAATCGAGACAAACAAAAAGAAAAATCCGAGGGTCATCAATTGGACGTTGCCCAATCATGCTACGGAATCTCTCATTAAAGTTGAATTTAAAAATAATAAAATCAACACAGACCAAGACAACACTGCGTCAAGAACAGTATTTTCTGAGCGATCGCAGTCAACAAGCTGGGATGTTCCAGAAGACCTTTCCGACGGTATTTACAAGTTTTCGATTATAGCTACGGCGGACGGATTTGAACCATCGACTGAGACATCTTTTTCTTTTCAAATAAAGAGGAAAAAAGATCCGAAAAAATCGCAGCCAAAAATCAGAAAGAAAAAAATTTCAGATCCAGAGTCCGTCTATGCTCCGGTTGATTTTATGCAAGCCAGTATCGGCGCAGCACTTTGGAACTATTCTTTTAACTCAACGTCTGGACAAAAATTCAGCCTGGTTTCCGGAACATTAACGGCCATCGACGGAGACTTTACGAAATGGATTCTGAAATCAAAAACATCAGCATGGGGTGTTGAGATTAGAGGACGACAGACCAATATCTATCTTTTTGAGGACGGCACCACAAAGCCTGCTGGGCAAGAGCCTGTCCTCGTGTCGGATAGGAGAATGGCCATC
>JBIIGV010000181.1:0-4798 GCA_044236265.1 Oligoflexales bacterium | reverse complement strand
TTTGTAGCTTTAATGTCTCCGTTATTGGGAGCGGCTGCAGACTCATTCGGAAAGAAGAAATTTTTTATCCTCGCCTTCACAGTTTTGGGCTGTGTATCGAGTGCGGCATTGTGGTTTGTGGGTGAAGGTGATTGGCCTTTGGCTATGACGGCCTATGTTTTTGGTAACATTGGATTTTCAGGCGCATTGATTTTTTATGATAGCTTACTGCCGCACATTACTCATCATGATCAGTCCGATCATGTGTCGCTTGCTGGTTATGCCCTTGGTTACTTGGGAGGTGGGATCCTGCTTGCTTTAAATCTCGCATGGATCTCGAATCCTGAGTTTTGGGGCTTTGCCGGAAAAGGTGACGCAGTCAGAGCTTCATTTATCAGTGTAGGAGTGTGGTGGTTCGTATTTACGATGCCATTACTCATTTGGGTGGATGAGCCAAGTGTGGGAGATTCAGCCTCGAAAACCTGGTCGGAAGCTTTCAGCGCGGCATTTAAAAGCTTGAGGATCACGTTTCGTGAGATCCGTTCATATAGGCGTGTGTTGTTATTTCTGATCGCTTTTTGGGTTTATTCTGATGGGATTGGTACTATCATCAAAATGGCTACCACATATGGTCGTGAGATCGGTATTGATCAATCAAGTTTAATTGCGGCAATGCTGGCAACGCAGCTACTGGGTTTGCCTTTTACGTTTCTCTATAGTCCTATCGTATCAAGGTTTTCAGCAAAAACGGGTCTTTTAATTTCACTAGCTATCTACAGTCTAATCTCTGTACTTGCGTTTTTTATGACATCAGCAGCTCATTTTTGGGGTCTGGCAATCATGATTGCCTTCGTTCAAGGTGGATCGCAGGCACTGAGCCGCTCAATTTTTTCCGGTATGATTCCTAAGGGACGGTCGGCAGAGTTTTTCTCATTCTTCAGCGTTAGTTCCAAGTTTGCTGGAGTCTTAGGCCCGCTTATCTTTGGTTTGATGGCACAGGGTACTGGAAGTGGACGCGGTAGCATACTTTTGTTGGTGCTGTTTTTTGCGGTAGGTGCGTTGCTTGTGGCACCACTAGATCTTAGCCCATTGACAGCGGAACGTAAAAATCAGCGCAGTTAAGCGGTACTCAGGTCAAAAAGTCGGCAATCTCCCGGGCCCGGATCATGGCGTCCTGATGTCCAAGCTGAATCAGGGCTGAACAGAATAGCGGTTCGAACAGCAAGTAACTGATCATTTCAGCGGTTTGTTCGAATGGGCCGAGTCCTCTAGTCAGAAAATGAATAAACGGCGAAATCGAGTCGCTAAACGTGACTGCAAGATCGGCGATGTTCTTCGATGGGGTCATTACAAAAGTGGGGATAAATCTTGGTTGCCCTTGCTTTTGGTCGCTACTCCCAACGATTTGATTAATAGTTTGGAGATGATCCACGTCTGACTCAAGGCCGTCCATCAAAACAGCATTTAACAGAACGCTGAGAATACGGCCGGCCGTAGCACCATCTTTCGCGAGCCCATCATGTTCACTCGGCGCTTGTCTAACACCAATGATGAAGAGTTTTTGTGCTCCCAGCCGGATCGCTGGACTGAGTGGATTGAGATTACGTAGGCAACCATCGCCATAAAATTTACCGTGGATTTTTACCGCTGGGAATAAGACTGGGATTGCGGAAGACGCCAGAACATGGTCTGGTCCTAAGGAGCTTGCTACGGAGTAGTTTCGAGGTTTGTTCCACGATGTTTGAGCATTACTGGATTGGACAAAAGAAACCCCGCGTGATGTCGCATAGTCGGTTGCAGAAACGGAAACCGCACGAAACTTACCTTTTTTAATATTTTCCGAAATGCCATTTGTGTCCAAATAGCGTGTAATGAGCCTGCGCAACGGTGAGGTATCAACCAAAGATTGTGGCTTACTTGAAAGCGTCCACCCGCCGCTCATCATGGATGCAATCCAGCGTGAACCTATTGCGGATAACGATGCTGGATCAGTTCGAAATACATCACTAGAGCAGATGGCAGCCCATATTTCTGCAAGCAAATTTGTAGTTTTATAGAGGTCCGTTCGACTGCTCGCAAGATACGTGATGTTGATTGCGCCTGCGCTGAGTCCAGTCATCACTGTAAAGGGCCAGCTAATGTTTCTGATTTGGCAGATTTCACCGACAGCCTTTAGAACTCCCGCCTGGTAAGCTCCGCGCGCACCGCCACCTGACAAAACCAGTCCGATGGCTGATGTAGGACTGGATGATGTGCTTGGCATGATGAGTCTCCTCACGACGAGGTGAGTGATACTCTGTTTTACTACAAACTAAAAACAATTTATTTTCGGGTTAATTGAAGCTTTCGGCGATTAACGAAAGCGTTGACACCATTGATTTCCTACGTTTCCAATGCCGATATAGCGATAATTTCCCATGATGTTTGCGTGGTGTCCTGGTGATTTTACCCATTGCTGCATCACGGTGTATTCCCCTGACTTAGACCCATAGGCGATGTTTTCTCCTCGAGCGACACCCGCGGGAACCAGCCAGTGCTGCAGTCCTTGTGCTACCTGTGCCTGTGCTTGCTTGCGACAGTCAGCGATCATCTGGTCGTCAATCTGCAGCGGTTCTTTGCCCTGGCTTTGGCGATATCGATTTGTGGCGTCCATGCCGGCCTTTTCCTCTGCGGATGCGATCCCACTTCCAGAGCCTCCTGAGGGCCCAGGCGCGTTATTTCCGCCAGCGTCGATCGGTGTCGTTTGAGGAGGCGTGTTGTTGATCGGCTCTCCCCCTCCAGCACCACCGCCAAGGTTATTTCCCATGGGTCCACCAAGACCCAAGTTTGATAGAAGACCCGATAGACCTCCAAGTCCGCCGCCGCCACCACCGATGCCGCCGAGGATTTGATTCAAAACTCCTCCGAGACCACCGCCACCGCCTCCTAGAGACATTCCGCCAGATAAAAGATTTTGGAGCATAGAGAGAAGGTCGCCAGATAAATTAAAGGCTGATGTTTGGGTCCCTTGTCTTGCTTGATTCGTTGCATTCAGTGCGTATTCGGCAATTTTTGCATTCACGAGAGTTCCATTTTCAAGTCCTCTGTTTTGCCTTTCGGTTATAGTGTCTCTATGGCTTGCAAACCATTCTTTGCGACTTGAAGACGCTGATGCCGCCGGCGCAGCAAGACTTGTACTGTTGACAGCGCAGGTGGCATGTTTTTGCATCCAAGACTTGGAGGTTACATCTTCTGCAAAAGGAGCAAACGCGCGCATGGTTTGTCCAAAGAGCTTGCAGGCTCGCTCCGCAGATTTTTCAGAGCAGAACTGACTATGAAATGCCTCGGCAAAGACTCTGGATGAAAAGCTGTCTTGAGTTGCTGCGGGTAACCTTGAAAATTCCAGCCAGCGTTTTTCAAAGTTTGGCTCAGATGCTACGGATTTAGGAATCCCGAGCTCAGCAAGCGTTTCAATGGCTTCTTTCTCCTGCTGACCGCTAGCCGTCGCTATGAGGTCACCTAAAAACACTGAGGCTAAATGTGCCTTATAGTCCATTAAATGGCCCTGTGGACGTTCGCTGATAAGCACGGGAGCATTGAGACTAGCAGGCATCACTCGATGAATGAGGATATCTCCATAAACAAAACCAAATGTGCGGACTAGAGCATACTGTTCTATGGTTGCGTTGCTTTTTTTGATAATGATTTCGATTGATGATTTTTGGTTCGGTAATCTGCGCCAACATGAAAGTCGATCATCAGTGCGCGCTCCTGAAGGGCCACAGTCCTTGAGTGATGGATCATTAACGACGCGGATTGTTCCTCCAAGGTCATCGAAAAAGGCGTTTTGAATCTGTATGGGAACGGCCGCAAGTGCTGCGCGCAGATGGGATGGTATTGTCGGGTCGACTTTGCGATGCACCTCGCCGGAGCCAGAGCAGGCCTCAAATTGTGGCTTTGCAGCAGCGATGTTATCGAGAGTTTTGAGCGAAGAGGTTGGTCCAGGTTCGCGGCATCCATAGCTGCTCAGACCAATGAGTAAAGCGACGATCAGTCTCAATGAATCGTTTTGCATGGACTCTTTCTCCAGATAAGTGTCCGACTATCGGAGTTTTTGAGTAAATTCTTGAATTATTTCGAAGGGCGTTACAAACCATCGAAAAAAAATTGTCATATTCGAGGCTTGGCACGACATCTCAGGCTGCATTTGTAAATCAAATCTGTAACAGTTCGGATATATAGCTTATCGTTCCTTCTCGGTGAGCTCTCCGAAACTAACCATAACCATTCAGCTTTCACCAAGATTTGCCTGTCATGATAGGATATTAGGACCACACACCCCAACCAAGACAGGCTCCCATGGCGATCAAACGATATCAACTCGACCAAGAGACGTTGAAGCTCCTGAACATTCTGGAGTCTTGCGATGAAGAGGAACGCCGTAGGGTTGCTATTTTTGATCTCGCCGACCGCGGAGGGATGAACGCGGCTAGAATCCTGATTGAAACATTTGATCGGACAATGTGGCGTACAACGAAGATTTCAATCATTCAGGCCCTCGGAAAAGTTCGTCACGATCGCGCAACCGAGTTTTTATGCCAGACAGCGATGGCTATCGATGATTTTGCGATGGCTGCTGAAGCTGTTCTTGCAATGGGCCAGTCTGATGACCCCGTTGCAGGCGAGTTTTTGTGCGCCATCATCAGAACACCTGACCATCCGCTGTTGCGTGAAGCGTTGGCAGCCCTCGGTAATATGAATTTTTTTCCATGCGAAGCAGAAGTGGCAAGTTTTCTCACCGGTAAGCGCCAGAACATTCCAGTTTCTGTCATTCAAAGTG
>JBIIGV010000156.1:0-6026 GCA_044236265.1 Oligoflexales bacterium | reverse complement strand
CTTGTTAAATCCGTATTCTGCAAACTTGGCCATCAAGTCGAAGATTTGGCCTGCTTTATCTGGGTCGAGGTTATTCTGCTTTGCCCCTTCAAGAAAACGCGCCCGCTGCGCATCCATTTCGGATTTGATTTTTTTACCCATCGCGCGGCGTAACATATCGGCTTCGCCCGGGGTGTAGTTAGCAAGGACAACAGCCGTCTTTTGCACCTGTTCTTGGTAAAGTATGACCCCGTAGGTCTCTTTTAGAATGTCTTTGAGTTGGGGGAGTGGATAAACAATTTCCTGGCGGCCATGTTTACGCTCTACGAAGTCATCAACCATTCCTGAGCCAAGAGGTCCTGGTCGAAATAGGGCAACCAAGGCGATGATGTCTTCAAATCGACTGGGCTTAAGCTTTGCCACCAGCTGTTTCATGCCGTCGCCTTCAAGCTGGAAGACAGCGGTCGTGTGGGCCTCTGAAATATCCTTGTAGACGTCTGGATCCTCGAGATCTATGGCAGAGATGTCAAAATTAGGATCCGCATAGCGTTTAATCAACTTTATGGCATGTTCAATAACCGTGAGTGTTTTCAGGCCAAGGAAGTCAAACTTAACAAGTCCGACTTTTTCCGCGTTCTTCATTTCATACTGCGTAATGAGCCCGCCCTCTTCAGTCGTAAAAACTGGAAGGTAATCAGTCATCGGTCCGTCTGACATCACGACACCGGCGGCGTGCATGCCGGTTTGGCGATTAAGCCCTTCGATCTGGGCCGTGATGTCGAGAATTTCTTTTATTGTGCCATCGCGTTCGGCTTCCTCGACGAGTCGAGGTTCGGCCTTCATGGCGAGAGGAATGGTGGCCTCCACCTCTTCACCTTTGTCGTTTGGGACTTTTGCGGGGATTAATTTAGCGATTTTATCGGCACGCCCGTATGATATTTCCATTACTCGCGCCACATCCCGAACAGCGAGCTTGGCCTTCATTTTGCCGAACGTGGCAATCTGGGCCACATTGTTAACGCCATACTTCTGTGTGACGTAGTCAATCACCTCGCCGCGGCGGTCCTGGCAGAAGTCGACGTCAAAGTCTGGCATGCTGATACGTTCAGGGTTTAGAAAACGCTCAAACAACAAATTAAAGCGGAGTGGATCGAGATCCGTAATGCGTAACGCGTAGGCTACTAGCGAGCCTGCACCAGATCCCCGCCCAGGGCCCACCGGAATACCATTGTTTTTTGCCCAGTTGATAAAGTCCTGAACGATCAGGAAGTATCCTGGAAACCCCATTTTTTGAATCACGGAAACTTCGTATTTCAGACGTTTGCGGTACTCATCTTGGCGCTCGTTATTAAATTCCGGGCCGTAAATTTTGGCGAGATGTTCAATTCGCTCTTCAAGCATTTCGGCTGAAATTTTTTCCAGGTAAGTGGCCTCGTCAAGGCCATCGGGGAGAGCAAATTTGGGTAGATAGTATTTTCCAAACGTAAATGAAACATTGCATTGGTCTGCGATAACAAGGGTGTTGGCAATCGCTTCAGGGTAGTCCTTGTAAGTTCTCAGGAACTCCTCGTTATTCAGCAAATGAAACCTAGCCTGTTTGTTGCGACCGCGAATTTCTTTGAAAGTTATCCCTGACTTGATGGCTACGAAAACACTCTGTGCAGTCGCAAATTCAGGGTCAACATAGTGGGCATCCGCTGTGGCGACGGTCGGTAGCTTGTAATACTCGGCCAGCTGATTTAGGTCGCGCATCAATGCGCGTTGCCCACTTAGATTGTTATCAATCAACTCGACGTAATAGTGACCAACCCCAACATAACTTTGAATTGAGTCAATATGCTGTGTGATGGCATCCACAAGCATCTTCTGGAGCTCATCCGTGGGCGCAAAATTGAGAGGGCCCTCTGGCTGCAGGTTTCGCAACTCTTTGACCAGGTACGAAAGTTCGCCAAGTTGATCTCCAGAAAGAGCGATCATCTCACCCGACCATTCTGCGAGATGCTTGCACTTTACAATTGGGATTTCTCGTAAGCCCTCTGTATAGCCGGCACTGACGATTTTACAAAGGTTCTTGTAGCCTTGATTGTTTTTGCAAAGCAGCACCAAGTGGAAAGCCCCAAGGTGCGTCCATTCGTGTTTCTTTTGCGCAGCGTAGGCGAGAGTTAGGGGATGGCCCTCAAAATAAATTTCGCTACCAATAATGGCTTTGACGCCTTCAGCTTTTGCTTTTGTGTAAAATTCAACGGCTCCAAAGAGATTTCCCGAATCCGTAATAGCGATGGCCTGATGTCCCCATTCTTTGGCCTTTTTTACGGCTTGCCCCGTGCGAATCGTGCCGTCAATAAGCGAATACTCCGTGTGTACATGCAGATGCACAAACGGAGCCTGCTTAGGCGCGTCGGAGGACACTGATGAGGAGGATGGCTCGGCCATGCGGAGGAGAATCCTTCGTAGAAAACAATCACAATGAAATGCTAATCCCGGATACTACTCTTGCAGCTGCTGAGCGGCAACTCTTGATGCAGCAGTGGTTTCACAGGATTTCGAAATGCTCAAAAAATATGCAAGCCAAGTTTATTTGGCCTTAAGATTGACATAAGCGACTTGCGAGCAGGCGCACAAATCCTTGGTCAATGCACTGGTCAAACATCTGCGGGTTTACGCGCTGGCTGCGACAGTAGTAGTTGTACTCCCAGACGGGACCATAGGTATAACGATTGGCGCCAGCAACCTTGCCTTGCGGCGTATAAATACCAATCCACTCCATGTTGTATTCAATCCAATGGTTGTAACCACCCTGCGGATTTTTTGCGGTAAAAATACCAGGGCGATCAATGAGGTGCGCGACAACGCGCCCATCGCGGCTTAAAACAAGATAATCAGCCGGGGTCTGCTGGTTAGGTGGGGCCACAACAAAGGAGACTCCACAGTTGACTGCGTTTGCTTTAACGGCATCGATGACCATTTTAGCGTATGACGGAATATTGTCTGCAGCCTGGGCCAGGCTACTAAAAATTGCAGTGTTTAATAGCAAGAATGCTAAGGATAATTTCAATCGAGATTTCATTGAGTTCTCCGCGTTAGGGGACAGGTTTACGATGCTAGGGTTTAGCACAAAACAAAGCCCTCTGTAAAAAGATCTGTGCATTCCCCGATGAAGCATGGTGTGGCTACCGGGGATAGGCCGAAGCGCCGACAACGGTCTCGGTCCATTTTTCATAAATAACCGTAATTATTGATAAAATATTAATAAATAAGAATATAATTATAATTAATACAATCATTAATATTTCTTACTAGATTTTAATAAAGCGCTTACTATATATTAACACTTGGCCAAAGGGCCTATGTGTTTATGTCCTGTAGTTGTGGTTGTTCATTAGCTGACTTGTTGCGGAGATTCCCATGGTGACTTTTTCCTCTCACCGATTCCATCAACCGACGTTGCTGTTGCTGCTGTTTTCATCAGCACTCGCTTTGACGAGTTGCGACTCCATGTCTGGGCACACAACATTACCGCTAGATCCGAGTGCTCCACGGACCAAAGTAGAGCCGCGCCCGGATGTAGGTCCAAATAAGCCTAAGGATGATCAAGATGCATCTGTTGACGATAATCAGGTCGCCTTGGAATCTTTGGCTTTGTCTGATGAAACACCTCGTCAGTTGGTGTGCAAGCGCAAGCAGGGGTCTTCCCTCGTTGGTGATATGAGTGTTTTGACTGCGAAAGGGTCAAAATCAATTGCTAGCTTTACGTTGAATGGAAACGTTGGTGCGTGTGAAATGGCTCGTCGCGCCGCCCGTAATGGTATCGTTTGTATCGAAAGTGGAAGCTCCTATCAGGCGATACAGCTTACTGATCGCAGGTCAGTGAAGGCCTTTGGTGGCGATTTAAAAAGTTGTTTGGCTTACACTCAAAAATTGCCCGCCGAGATCGCTGGCAGTGATGACTTTCATTTTATTGATGCAAAAGAGCGCCAAGCTTACTTAAAAAATCTACCAAAGATTGCAGATCAGCAGATTAATGCTGCTATGCATTCTAATGAGTCCATATGGTACGACGAAGACTCCATGGTTTTTGTATACCAGGATTCTTTTGGCAATCCGACCGGTCCAGAAGGCTTGCGGGCAAACCGTGTGGCCTACGATGTCGGTTCTACGGCGTCTGTCCCAGACATTCGTGCTCTGACAGAGTACTTTGAGTTGCAAACATTCAAATATCCATTCTCGATTACAGCGGGTCGTATGGATCGCGGTAATTCAGAGGCTGTGTACTTTTGGCAACCTCCAAAGGATGAGTCCGGTAACCGATTGCCGGTGGTCTGGTGGAAATCCGGATCCCATTGGAACTGGGTGTTCCCTGTGGGGACTGTCATTGGTGAAGTTTTGCTTGTTCGTGATGAGAGCGCCCCAGCGTCGGAATGGTATGTCTACGAGATTCGTAGCCGGGTTCGTGAAATAGATGGCTGGCGCACGGATGTTTTTAGGCCATTTACTCGCGCCATTGATTACGCTGATGCCATTAAAAAAGCGCGCAAAGATTGGCAGTCTACGGATCTAAAGCAGTTGGTAGCACATCTTGAAGATGGGACAACACTGACCCCTGGAAAGCTTGATAGTAAGTCTTACGAAAAGGCTGTGCCGAGTCTTCAAGGATTTTATGATTACTTGCCAGCAACAAAAGATGCGGCCTTGATCAAATCACTATTACGTAAAACCGTGTTCAAATCAGCAATGAATACGGAATGGAAACGCTCAGGTGATAAGGTTACGTATGCGCCGGCCACGTCGGCTTCCTTTCAGATTGTTCCAAAAAAACATATTGCAGGACTATTCGAAAATAATGAGGCGTCATGTGCTCGCTGTCACGATCAGACAGGACGCCCACTGGGCCAGCTTGATAAGCGCGCCACTCTGTACGGCGAGATTTGGGGCGAGGATCATATATTTACCTGGCATCCATTTGAGCCTGTTGTCGACATGTATTCAGTTTCCGACGGTAGCCGCATCCCAAGCAAACGCTTAGTGAGGGCGGGTCTTCTTGTGCAGAAGAAGCCGGCGTCTGGAGATAATATTTACCGTGAATTGCCGCGAGGCTATGTTCCGAACTTTAACCAATAAGTAAGTTGATCTTGAGTTGATGTTGTAACAGTTGAGGTTGATCATGAAACGTTTTTACATTGATATCGTCTTGTCGTTGATTGTGGCCGGAGGGGTCGTTTCGACGGCGTCCTGGGCAGAAAATTTGGAATCACATTTTGAATGCAAAGACTATGGTAACGGGACTTATAGGCCCTACTATCTTCAGGCCGTTGATAATGGAGCTAGCTACCGGGATTATAGTAAAGAGCCAAAAGGGCAGCTGGGGCAACATCCCATGCAATCTCAAGAGGAGTGTTCGCGCGCTCTTGAAAATGCCAATCATCAATACGGTGTAATTTGTAGTCGCACTGGTTTGAATGGTTGGAAGCCGACTCTTTATACAGGGACATTGCCCGGTCGCGCTGATTTTGGTTACATGGGTGGTTCGTCGATCATGAAATTTGACGACTGTCTTAAGACAACTGCTAATTCTTCCGCAGCTGGAATTTGTTATTGGGGTGGTTCGGCATGGTATGTGGGACGCATCGATCGCTCTGAAGGCGTTTCAGGTCCATATAAATCTGTGGACGAATGCATCACGCACACCGCCGGAGGGCGTTGAGTTTATGATGATGTCAACGCACTCATTAATTCAAATAGAAAAGGAGCCCTTTTCAGGGCTCCTTGTTGCCTTTAGTAAGCAACTATCATCCATGATTGCCGTGATCACACTCACAGCCGTCGTCGCAGTGGTCGCAACTATCACAGCAGTCGCAGTCACAACAGTTGCCAGCTATTAACGCTGGAGCCTGAGCGAACGAAAGACTTAACATTGCGGTCAAAAATAATTTCCTAATCATGTGACTTCTCCTTGTTGGCATTTTAACGCCGGTTATACTTAAAGCTTAGTATAACCGGCGTTACATTAAAATAGAGTGAGTTTTCCTACCGTATTCTCTCTACAGAAC
>JBIIGV010000093.1:0-11402 GCA_044236265.1 Oligoflexales bacterium | reverse complement strand
ATTCCCATTCAATCGTCGCTGGCGGTTTGGTCGTAATATCAAAAACGACTCGGTTAATCCCTTGAACGCGACGGACTATCATGTCAGAGACGCGGGTTAAGAAACTAAGCGGCAGGTCAGCAACGCCCGCTGTCATGCCGTCGCTGGATGTAACCGCTCGGAGTGCGATAGTCTGTTGGTAGGTTCGATTATCACCCATGACGCCAACGCTTTTTACCGGCAGTAAAACAGCAAAAGCTTGCCATGGAACGTGGTAGAGCCCATGTTCACGCAAAGCTGAAATGAATATATGGTCGGCTTCTTGAAGCATCGCAACGCGCTCGGGCGTGACGTCTCCGATGATTCGCACTGCAAGACCTGGCCCTGGGAAGGGGTGACGTTGAATCAACTCCTCCGGAAGCCCGAGTTCCAAGCCGATCGTGCGCACTTCATCCTTGAATAGCCAACGAAATGGCTCAACGAGCTTAAGTGCCAGTCGATCTGGTAGGCCGCCCACGTTGTGATGGCTTTTGATGACTTTAGAGCCGGCGCCGTGCCCTGCTGACTCGATCACATCTGGATACAGGGTCCCTTGCCCAAGATGGGTAAATTCGGGATGCTTTTTGGCGTAGCGTTCAAACTCCTCGATGAAAAGTCCACCGATGATTTTCCGTTTTTGCTCGGGCTCGGTGACTCCCTTCAAGCGTTCAAAAAAGAGCGCTGAACTGCGCAAAATTTCAAGGTGCCGGAGGCCCAGTACTTTTAGCTTTTCTGATACCCATTCAACTTCGTGCTTGCGCAGAAGGCCTGTGTCACAGAAGACCGCTGTAACCTGATCGGGTCCCAATGCTTTCAGAAGTAACGCCGCTGTCACAGTTGAATCGACCCCGCCGCTGCAAGCAACAAGAACATGCCCGCTACCAACAACGTCGCGGATATGCTTACACAACGAATCAACTCTGGACTTTCCGTCCCACGACAGAGGCAGATGACAGAGTTTGGTGGCAAATGTTTTTAAAAGATCCAGCCCATGTTCTGAGTGCGCAACTTCAGGATGGTACTGAAGGGCAGCAATGGGCTTGGTTTTGTGTGTAATGGCAGCGACCACGTGATCGTCTGTTTCCCCTGAGATGTCAAATTCGTCTGGAATTTTGGCGATGTCATCACCATGACTCATCCATACAGTTTGCTTGACGGGTATTGGTGGAAAAAGACAGGCCGCTGGGCCGCTGGATTTTTTTGTATGCATTACTGCATGACCATATTCACGTTTTGTCGCCGCGCGAACATGCCCTCCCGCTTGTTCGACAAGTAGTTGCATGCCGTAGCAGATGCCAAGAATGGGTACGTTAAGCGGTAAAACCCATTTCGGCAACGCGCGACTTCCGTCTTCGTAAACAGAGTCAGGCCCCCCTGAAAGGATGATACCGTCTATCTTAAAGCCTGCAGGGGGCTGGCTCTCCCTGCCATCGATGACTTCGCTGTAGATGCCAACCTCTCGTAGGCGACGCGCAATCAAGAGAGTGTATTGCGAGCCGTAGTCAAGAACCAGAATGCCATTAGGTTGAGGGCGTGTGGTATGAGTGACTGGCGACATGAATATCCTTCCTGGCTAGGAGGCGCTAGAGATCTGTTTTGTAATTGGGCGCCTCGCGGGTTATGTAGACATCGTGTACGTGACTCTCGCGAAGGGCGGCATTGGATATCTTGACGAAATCAGCATTCGTTTGCAGATCCGGAATAGTCGGTGAGCCTGTGTAGCCCATGGCGCTGCGGATGCCTCCGACGAGTTGGTAGATCTGTTGAGAAAGTGGCCCTTTGTAAGCCACTCGGCCTTCGATACCTTCAGGCACGAATTTGCCTTGATCGCTGATGTTGCCTTGAAAGTAACGGTCTTTTGAGCCTTGGCTCATAGCGCCGAGACTTCCCATGCCGCGGTAAGATTTATAAGTTTTTCCTTGGTAGATGATTAGTTCGCCTGGCGCCTCATCCGTGCCAGCGAAGAGGCTGCCAATCATCACTGACGATGCACCAGCTGCCAGCGCTTTCACAACATCTCCAGAATACTTGATGCCGCCATCCGCAATGATAGGTATGCCTTTTGCTTTGGCCGAGCGGGCGCAGTCAAGGACTGCGGAAAACTGCGGTACGCCAATTCCCGCGACGATGCGGGTGGTGCAAATGGAGCCTGGACCAATACCAACCTTGACAGCGTCTGCACCACATTCAATGAGCGCGAGGGTAGCGGCTCCAGTGGCCACGTTACCAGCAATCAACTGAACGCCAGTTGATCCAAATTTTTGTTTTACGTTTTTGACAGCGTCAAGAACCCCTTGGCTGTGCCCGTGGGCCGTGTCAATGACGAGGACATCAACTCCTGCTGCACACAGAGCGGTGGCGCGGTCCATAAAATCACCCCCAGCGCCGATAGCAGCAGCAACGAGAAGGCGGCCTGCGGAATCTTTGGAAGCGTTTGGGTGTTCCTGGCTCTTTAAAATATCTTTGATGGTAAACATGCCTGCCAGCGTTTGCCCGTCTTTGGCCAGGACCGGTAGCTTTTCAATGCGGTGCTTATGCATGATGTCAACGGCTTCGCCTGGGGAGGTTCCTAAGGGAGCTGTGACAAGGTCAGACGTCATGACATCGCGAACAGGCCGGTCAATCTGCTTCTCAAAGCGAATGTCTCGGCCCGTGACAATGCCGACTAACTTTCCTGCATCGACGACGGGAAACCCACTGAAGCGGTATTTTTGCATGATGGCAATAACATCGCCGACCGTGTCGGATGACTTGACCCAAATGGGGTCAGTGACCATCCCACTTTCACTTTTTTTGACTTTACGCACTTCACGGGCTTGGTCTTCAATGGAGAGGTTCTTATGGATGACGCCAATGCCTCCAGCCTGCGCCATGGCAATAGCTGTGGCTGACTCTGTCACTGTGTCCATCGCAGAGGAAACTAAAGGGGTCTTTAACGATATCTTACGGGTCAGAGGCGTGGAGAGGTCGGTCTCGTGGGGTAAAACCTGGGAGTGCTTAGGGACAAGGAGGATGTCGTCATAGGCAAGGCCATCTCGGAAGTTCGTGTCCGTTCCCACTGCGTAGACCTCCCATCAGTTGTGCAACATGGGCCCGATTGTAAATCGTTGGGTGGCCCAGTCAATATGTGAATTTTAAAAAGCCGATGAAGACGGGTGAGGGCGCGGTTTTGCTACCTTTTGGTGAAACGTCCAAGGTCAGGAGGCACTGTAGTATGATTATTGCTTAAATGATTGCCAATCAAGAAGGCTACTTTAAGGTACCCGCGGGGCCTTTCTAATGACGTTGTTATAAAAGTCTGCGATGTAGATGCCGTCGGATCCATCAAGGGTCATGGCGACAGGATACTCAAGCGTTGAATTGACAGCATATCCATTGTTTCCCGAGTAGCCATTACTTCCAGTGCCAACAACCGTCGTTATGGTCCCCGTGCTAAATGACACCATTCTTATGACATGATTGAACTGATCCACAATTAGCACATTGTTTGCGGAGTCGACTCTAACGTCTTTAGGTGAGTTCAGAGTTGCTGCGGTGGCGATTCCGTCATTCCCTGTATAGTTTGCGGATCCTGTTCCAGCGAATGTCGAGATTGTGCCAGTGGATAGGTTAACAACTCGAATTTTATTGTTTAGGGAGTCGGCGATATAAAGCTTGTTATCGGAGCTCACAGCAACACCGGTGGGGTTTGCAAGCTTGGCGTTTGTGGCCGCTGCACCGTCACCGCTTGATCCAAGTTCGCCACTGCCTGCGACCGTAGAAATAATTCCGTTTGTGGATATTTTTCGAATCCTGTTATTTGATTGATCGGCTATAAAAAGCTCTCCGGCGGCATTGAAGCCAATACCTGATGGGAAGTTTAAACTGGCAGAAGTCGCTGGGCCACCGTCTCCATCATAGTTTGCAGACCCGTTTCCCGCGACAGTGGTGATGACTCCAGTGGTTACGTTTATTCTGCGGACGCGGTGATTGTATTGATCGGAAAAATATAGATTCCCGCTGGCATCGAATGCAAGGCCATATGGATAGCGGATACTCGCATTCACGGCGGCCGAACCATCGCCTGAGTAAGTGGGGAGTCCATTACCTGCATAAGTGGAAATGATGTTGGTTGAAACGGCGACTCTACGGATCCTGTTATTTTGAGTGTCGGCAATATAGATATTTCCTGCACTATCGATAGCGACGCCGGATGGTCCGTAAAGTCGAGCCGACGTCGCAACTGCACCATCGCCACTAGATCCGATTACGCCAGTTCCGGCTACGGTTGTGATGATGCCATAGGTTGTTATGGTGTAGGAGGCTACCTGGATGCCGGAGTTGCTGAAGTTGGCTCTTGTAGCCATGGCCCGAAGCGTTGTTGTGGCTGAAATATTGACTGGGCCGGTATAAACGGTAGAGCTGGTGGTCGGTGTTGTATTGTTTGTTGTGTAATAAATCGTCGTACTGGGTGTTGTCGTGGCGATTGTAACGGACCTTGCTGTCGAGTAAGCACCTTGCGCCACACTGAAGGTCGGAGTGGCGACGGCCCCATTGATTGTATAGGTTGCGGAGCTGACGGACGAGTTGATGTATGCAGTTTGGATTGCGATTGCTCTGATCGTAAGGCTTGTAGCGACCGAAATCGCGGACGTATAAAGTGTTGAGGACGTTGTCGGTGTCGTTCCGTCAAGTGTATAGCGAATTGAAGCTCCGGTTGTTGCAGAACTCAGAACAACGCTTTGAGACGGACCATAGGCACCTGCTGCGACGCTGAATGTTGGCGCTGCAGCAGAGCCGTTAATCGTATAGGCTGCCGACGCCACAGATGAATTAGAGAAATATTGCTTTACGCCGATCGCCCTTATCGTCTGTGAGGAACTTACGGTGAGCGCTGAGCTGTAAACTGCAGAACTTGTTGTTGGGGTTGAACCGTCAACGGTGTAGTGAATGGTTGCCCCATTGGTTGTCGTGCTGATGGCGACCGTCTGCGCAGGGCCGTAAGCTCCTGCCGCAACACTGAAGGTAGGAGTGGCAACGGCTCCATTGATCGTGTAGGTCGCGCTGCTGACTGTCGAGTCGATGTAATCTTGTTTGGTTGCAATCGCGCGAATTGTCTGCGACGTGCTTACCGATATCGGACCAGAGTAGGGCGTAGAACTCGCTGAGGGCGTGGAACCGTCCGTCGTGTAATACAGCAACGCTCCGGTGGTGGTCGACGCGAGGACGACCGTTTGAGCGGGTCCGTATGAGCCGGCGGCCACACTAAATGATGGTGGAGATACAGCACCGTTAATAACGTAGGACGACGACGCCACCTGAGAGTCAGCCCAACCAGCTTTGACCGCAAACGCCTTAATTATCTTTGATGACGATACGTAAACAGGCACGGTGTAAATACTGGAGGATGTGGTTGGATCTGTGCCGTCGGTTGTGTAGTAGATAAAGTCTGGGCTGTAAGAAGAGTTAATGGCTACGGATTGCGGAGGACCAAAGGCGCCGCTTGCGGGGCTGAACGTTGGGTCAGGAAGAGCAAGTCCTATCGTGTATTCAAACGTGCTTACAGAAGAGTTGTTATAACCGCTTTTGACGGCGATGGCTTTCAGCGTTAAAGAATTACTAAATGAGATTGGCGCAAGGAAAAGGTTGGATGCGGTCGTTGGGTTTGTGCCATCGGTTGTGTAGTAAATACTAACGTCAGCTGTATTTGAAGCAAGTGACACAGCCTGCGGGACTGTGTAGACCCCGGCCGGGGGCGAAACCACCGGCGCTTCAGCATCTGGAAGAACAACAACAGTTGGAGTTGGGGACACTGGAGGAGATTGCGGCGCCGGAGTCGTGGTGGATGAATCGGTTGCAGGCTCGGGGTCTAGGTTGACTCCGCAGTCTTCTTGCCGAGGCTCCTCACCCTCATCACTCAGTCGAATTTGAATGGACGTCGGACTTTTCTCGCAGTCGTTCTTTTCACAGGCAGTCAGCCAGGCTGTGATTGATGCGATGATGAAGAGCTTAAAAAACATTGTTAGTCCTTTGAGGTCAGCGGGATACGCCCGCTTCTCCGTATAGGAGGATCGGTATTTTAGGCGAAGAGTTGATCTAAACACGGAGGAACGTCTTTAACCCTAAGAAAGTATTGAGAAATATGGCGCAACTATGGGGCTGGTTTGCCGAGGGCGACTGGCAAATCACTCGAGGCCTCGCCGGATTTTTAAAAAACCGGGCAATCCTTGCTCAGTTTAGTGACTTAGCCCCTGTGGGATAATGACAGTGAGGCATGGTGCCTGTAGCGAGGTTTTGATCTGCGGTGATCAAGGCTGAATTTAAAATTAAAAGTTATCTGTTGCGGCAACGGTGGTTGATTTCGTTGTTGCCTCTTTTTGCGTTGTTGTTCGATGCAAAATTACATGCTGCGGCTCCGGCGGTTCAAGGGATTACGAGTGGTGGAATTGCAGCAGGTCGAGGTGGAGGTGCAGCGACCAACAACGGCCCTTTAAAAGCATCATCTCCGACATCAACAGCTTTTTTTGAGAAATATGCTTTGTTTGATGTAAAGCATTTTACGACCGATTTTTACGATGAGTATGGAGCAAGAGTTAAACGTGATGCCTCAGTCCGCACAAGCCTACGAGGAGGGTTTAGATTACTGGGTGGCGTTGTCGATGCAAGCGCAGGTGTCGGCGCTGCAAAGCTAACGTCAGAGCCCCGGATTTATCACAATCGCTCAGATGCCTTGCTGCAGATTTACCCTTTTAAGAGCCCGATTTTTGATTTTCTAGTTTATGTAAATGCGATGTTTCCAGTGCGTGTTCAAGATCTCGATCCAACGGAGTACATGGAAGGTGGGCGTTTTGACGATGATATGCGTCGAGCGATCGATGCTACCATTGTTTTCGCTGGAGCTTCGCCAAAAATGAAACTTGATTTTCCAACTGCAGCCGGGCGTTTGCGGCATTTTCTCACACTAGACGTCCGCATGATGACTTACTCGAAGGCCCTGGTTGGAGACGGCTCAGATTCCGGCTCAGGCATTCTTGAATTTTCAGACTCAGCAACAACATCCGCCGAGGAAATCCCTGCGTTGGTTGACTGGGCGCCACGCTACGCGAATCAAATCATCACTGGGTTCAGTTATTCTCCGCCTTTTTTGCCAGGTCTTGATCTCGAATATGCTGGCTCGTACGAATCAAGATTTGTTCCCGATTATTTTTATAATAAGTGCTCTCAAAGTTGGAACTATACGTATGACGTCGACAGGGTGTCATTCACCCGATTTGCAATCAGAGCAAATGTCACCAGCGATCTCTCGCTGGATTTGGAGTCTTATTTCATCCGTAATGGTTTTTTCAAAACCGATCGGGTCAACGATCAGAGTCGGTTTAAAAATATCGCCACGGTAACTCTTAAATTCTAGCGTCCGAATTCAGTAGTTTTTTGCGAAGATCACTTGGGTCGACGTTGGCTTGCCAGTAAATAAGCATTTTCCAGGAGCTAGTTTTTCGCCAAGGGGTATACAACGCGGTGTAACTTTCAGCTCAGCAAGTTTGTCATTAATGACTTTTGCATCCGCGGGATCAGCCGACCAGTATGCGCGTGCAAATCCCCCGTGAATTTCAGGCTTCGCATCGTTTTTGGGAGTAAACCATTTGGAAAATTCGCTCAGATCAGTGAAGGTTTGAGTACGAGATTCCCTGAGGGCTAAAGCCCTGTTAAAGAGGTTTTTCTGCATCTCATCCAACACCGTTGTGATGGTTGATACGAACTCAGAACGCCCGACACCCTTCTTATCCTTGACGCCAAGGTCGCGGCGTCCAACGAAAAGACTATCTGCTTGCATGTCGCGAGGACCAACTTCCGCGCGGATGGGCGTGCCTTTTTTGATGTGCTGCCAGGTTTTTTCACCGCCTCGGATATCTCTCGCGTCAAGCTCGACTCGAATCTTATCGCCCATGTAGATTTGCCCCTCGAGTTCTTTTTTTACGCGGTGGCAGTACTCTAAAACCTGAGTTTTTTCTTCGTCATTGCGATAAATCGGCAGCAGCACAACATGCTTAGGGGCTAGCCGAGGTGGGACGATCAGGCCGTCATCATCGGAGTGAGTCATGATCAAGCCGCCAATGAGGCGCGTGGAAACTCCCCATGATGTTGTCCAGGCAAACTCGTCAGCACCCTGTTGGTTCTGGAATCTAATGCCAGATGCTTTCGCAAAATTTTGACCAAGAAAATGACTTGTACCAGCCTGGAGAGCTTTGCCGTCCTGCATCATCGCTTCAATCGTGTAGGTGTTGACGGCGCCTGGAAATTTTTCGCCAGGGGTCTTTTCACCCTTAATCACCGGCATAGCCATGTACTCATGGGCAAACCACTCGTAGACATCAAGCATCTGCATGGTTTCTTCAACAGCTTCGGCCGCTGTCGCGTGGGCCGTATGGCCTTCTTGCCAAAGAAACTCGGCCGTTCTGAGGAACATGCGCGTGCGCATTTCCCAACGCATCACGTTGGCCCACTGGTTGATGAGGATAGGAAGGTCACGATAGCTCTGTACCCATTTGGCGTAAGATGCGCCGATGATAGTCTCTGAAGTCGGGCGGATGATAAACGGCTCTTCGAGCTCTCCGGCAGGAATCAGCTTGCCATCTTTGCCCGCCTCAAGGCGATGATGGGTGACAACAGCACATTCTTTTGCAAATCCTTCAACGTGCTCAGCTTCCTGCTCGAGAAAGCTTTTCGGAATGAGAAGGGGGAAATAGGCGTTAACATGTCCCGTTTCCTTAAACTTGCGGTCCAGCACCTGCTGGATGTTTTCCCAGAGGGCATAACCCCATGGCTTGATCACCATACAGCCCCTGGTAGGAGAGTTTTCTGCCAGGTCAGCAGCCTTAATCACCTGCTGGTACCATTCTGGATAATCTTCAGTACGAGTCGGGGTAATGGCAGACTGAGGGGCTTTGGACATGGGGGCGTAACTCCTAAAATAAATCGCAACGAAGGCGGCAGTTATCGATAGCAGCAATCGAGGCGGCTATCATCCCTATATGGCTGATAAAATTTAAGTCAGCCGATGCCAGTATATTGCAGCATCTTATGGCGATAAACAAACGAATTTACTTTAAAATCTGACGTTAGCAGACTATCCTTGACAGTTAACAGTCTAAATTTTGCTTTGCAGAGGCTCGCCCGTGGTTTCAAAGGGTCACATAGATCAGATTTCCTCAGCTCCAAAAATTCTGGGCGATAGGCTAGCGGTTGCGCGCGGCGATAAGCCGGCAGAGCTGGTTATTCGTAACGCCCGCTGGCTTGATGTTTTTTCGGGCACCTGGCAGACCGGGGACGTCGCCATATTTGATGGTCTTATCGTGGGTGTATCCGACAGTTACGAAGCCAAGTCCGTGATTGATGCCAAAGGTGCAGCTCTGGTTCCCGGTTTTATTGATTCTCACGTCCACATTGAAAGCTCCATGATGACACCGCGGCAGTTTGCAAAGGCTGTATTGCCGCGCGGCACCACGGCAGTGATCTGGGATCCCCACGAAATAGCGAATGTTAAGGGAACGGCAGGAATTCAATGGGCACTCGACTCCAGCGAGGGCCTGCCAATGGATTTTTTTGTCATGGTGCCGAGCTGTGTTCCGTCGACTTCAGGTGATTTAAACCTGGAAACTAGCGGCGCCGCATTGACGGCAAAGGACATTGCTCAATTTGCCGGTCATCCTCGTGTTCTGGGCCTAGCTGAAATGATGAACTGGCCTGGCCTTGTTCATGGTGACAAGGACGTGGTCGATAAGCTTTTAGTCTTTCAAGATAAGCGGCGCGATGGCCACTGTCCGGGGTTATCAGGCAAGCTATTAAATGCCTACGGTGTGGCTGGTATTCATTCTTGTCATGAGTCAACGACTAAGGCAGAGGCGAGCGAGAAGCTAACCAAAGGTATTCACGTCCTCATTCGTGAAGGTAGCTGCGCAAAAGATGCAGACGAGCTTCTGCCTTTGGTGAACTCTTGGACATCAGCCACAGTAGGGTTCTGCAGTGATGATCGCAATCCCCTCGATATCGAAGAGGCAGGGCATTTGGACTGCATCGTCAATAAAGCGTTGATCATGGGGTTGGATCCGGTCGCCGTCTTCCGCGCGGCATCCTTTGCGCCTGCTCGCATGTATGGCTTAGGCGACAGAGGTGCGGTAGCGCCTGGTTATCGTGCTGATTTGGTGTTGCTCAGACCTGTCGCTGGCGAGAGGGACTTTTCAAAAGGTGTTTCCGTTGAAAAAGTTTTACGAGGAGGCGCCGAAGCTTCGACATTGCTGAGCTGCATGTTTCCAGTAGAGCGGGTAAATTTAGACAAAGGAAAAGCCAATCTTCAGATCAAAGGCACAATCAAAGCCAGTGACTTTGCAATTCCAGCCCGCGGAAAAGAGACGGCTAAAGCACGGGTGATTGGGGTTAGACCTAGACAAATCGTAACAGATCATCTGGAGCTGGATGTTGCGTGCTCAGATGGCAAAATTTCTTTATCGCCCACACCCGACATTAATAAAATCTCTGTGATTGAACGCCACCACGCCACCGGTCAAATGGCGACTGCTCTTGTAAAGGGTTTTTCCCTCGTCAATGGAGCCATTGCGACGTCGATCAATCATGATTGTCATAATGTCATCGTGACGGGTTCATCAGATGAATTGATGGCACGCGCCGTTGATGAGCTGCGCAAGATTGACGGCGGCATCGTTGTGGTCTCCAGCGCTGGCAAAATTGCGTCGATGGCTCTTCCTATTGGTGGTCTGATGACTTCAGAGGAGCCTGAGCACGTGGCCGAGTCGCTGCGTCACTTAAAACAGCTTGCCCGCGATATCGGGTGCACGCTGGAAGAACCTTTTTTGCAGCTTTCGTTTCTAGCTTTGCCGGTCATTCCGACCCTCAAGATCACCGATCGTGGTCTCGTAGACGGGACGACCTTTAAAGTTGTAGCGGTTGAAATGGAAAAGTGAGGAGTTACCCGTGAGAACCATGATTGAAGAGATTCGCCGATTGCTGCGCCAGGGCGCGATTGACGGCGCACAGATCCACGAGATTCAGGAAGTCGTGATGGAGTCATTGCCTGACATGGTCTCAAGGCTCGCTAATCGTGATTATGAACCGGGAAGATATTTACTGTATAAAGATGCAGATTTTGGTTTTGTTGTGATGATGCTCGTTTGGAATCGCGGACAAGCGACGCCCATTCACGCTCATGGGACGTGGGGCGTTGAAGCTGTCATTAAAAATAAGGTGCGTGTAACAAACTACGCTTGCGACAAAGAGTGTGCTCGCGAAATCGGTTCAGTTGTGCTGCCGACTGGTGCGGTTGCTTACGTTCTGCCGCCTGATGCCGATGTTCACCGAGTGGAGCACTTCGGAGATCAGCAAGCAATAAC
>JBIIGV010000180.1:0-4808 GCA_044236265.1 Oligoflexales bacterium | reverse complement strand
TCATTGGAATATTTACGGTACTTCTCTGGTCTAGGCACAAAACACCTCCGATTCAGTCACTTAATAGTTAACTTAATCCTTGGTGTCTACTTTTCTGAGGAAGCTCACACACGACCAAATTATAATTGTCTTTTTTTAGGAGGCTTTATGGCAAGGCGAGCGCGGATAATTTTACCAGGGGAAGCCCATCATGTAACGCAGCGTGGTAATCGACGGCAAAAGGTGTTTTTTTGTCCCAGTGATTACCAAAACTACCTTAAAACTCTTTGGGCTAATGCCGATACATTTAAGTTTCAGGTGTGGGCTTATTGCCTCATGCCAAATCATGTGCATCTTCTTGTTGTTCCAGAGTCTGAAAAATCACTTCGTGATGGGATGTCACTTTTGCATCAAACATACACTCGCTCGATTAATCAGTATAAGGACTGGAAGGGGTGCCTTTGGCAGGGAAGGTTTTTCTCGTGCCCTGTAGATTCTATTGGGGTGCCAGCGGTTGCAAGGTACATCGAGCTTAATCCTGTAAGAGCCAAATTATGTAACAAAGCTACAGAGTATCCTTGGAGTAGCGCAAAGGAATCTTGCAATGGAAAGAACGAAAAAAATGGCTTTTCTCCCATTTGTTCGCCAGGAGGAACTTGGGCCGAATATCTAGAGTATGACCCAAGGCGAGAAACAGCTGAAGAGATTAAACGCATACGCGAGTCTGTCAGGACTGGGCGTCCATACGCAACCGAGTCCTTTCTAATTCAATTAGAAAAGCAAACGGGCCTGATGCTTCGCCCTCAAAAACGAGGGCCCAAGCCAAATTCTGACCAATTTGGGTTTGGTCGTGTGTCCCCAAATTAAACGTGGCGCATGGCGTCGGCGATGACCATGCGTGAGGCTTTGCGTGAGGCGAGCCAGGCGGTGCCGGCGGCCAAAGCTGTGAGCCAGATGGTATTCATCAACCAGACGAGTGGGCTGAAGGCGACCATGAGATAAATGGGGGCGGATAGTAAGCCCGCTTTGTAGGTGATGCCGCTGTTGTTGATGGCAAAGGACAGCAAAATGGTGATTACAAGACCTGCCACGCAGCTGAGAAGGGCTAGGAATAGACCCTCAAACGTAAACATGGCCGCGATATCCTCTCGCTTAAAGCCAAAGCTTCTTAGGCTGCCGATCTCTCTGATGCGCTCCGTCACCGATTTCATCATGGTATTAGAGACCGATAGAACACAAATCAAGACCACAATCACCATGAACAGATTTCTAAACGAGTTCAGAATCTGCATACTGCCACGCATGAAGGCACCCACCTGATGATCCTGCCAGCGCATGATATCGAGATCGAGACCCTTGGCCTTAGTTTGCTCGCGCATCCGCGCGATAAACGCCGGTATCGCGCGCTCGTTTTTCAGCCGAACCGATATAGTCGTGATTTTGTCTGTATCGAGGAGTTTTTGAGCGGTAGGAAGCGAGATGATAATCCAGTGCTTATCCTGCTCACGAAACCCGCCGTCCACAATCCCTGCCACCGTTAGATCGAGAGCGTTGACCTGGGCAGCCTCTGTGGTTGCACTTAGTTGCAATGAGTTGCGCTCACATTTGAATGGGCGTTCGGCTGGGATGTACCCGCCAGTTCGCTTCGTGATATTGATGATGTCCACACTTGCTTCGCAGTCAAGCATCTTGCCCAAAGCCGTTCCAATCAATACCGAGTTGTCAGCGTCGACTAAATGAAGAGGCTTACCAGCAACAGTATTCCAAGCCCAAGTGGGCTCTCGCATCCTGCGCCCCTCGTCGACGTCGACCGCTGCTCCGATAAAAATTGCGTTATTGATACCGTTGGCCAACATTCCTTTGACCTCAAGAAATCTTACACGCAGGTCAAAGTCAGGATCTGCTTTCAGGAGCTCTTCTACGACGTCCTGCTCCTGCTTAGTCATGGAGTAGGCGAAGCTGTCTTCCACCAGTTTATACTGGGCATCTTTACGCTGAATAACAATGTGACCCTGCATGCCCCGAACAGAGTAGCCCTCTTCGGTGACTCGGGCGAGTTCTGTCAAAAACCCGTCGAACAATGACACAGCTGTAAAGCCTGCAAGAATTGCCAGACTGCTTGCTAAGCTATGACGCCAGTTGCGCGTCACGTTCCGCCAGCCGATTTTTGCCATTCGTTTTTTTGCAGTGCTTAACAAGCTGAGACTCCGATCAGCGAACGAGGTTATTGACGTTAAATACGGAATCCGCATGTTTAGTAGGACGGGGACTTTTATAATTGAGTGTCGTCGTTTGCTTTTCGTTTTTTGCATCCACAATCGTCATTTTGCTTACGAAGGGTGTTTGCTTGCCACCTACGTCGATCTTGTTCTTGTATTCGAATGACGCGCGTTTAAAGATATCGCCACTGACTGTTAAAAATTCGGCCTTAATACCGACTTTGTCTTTTTTGCTGACCCAGTAACGAATTTGGTCATAAGTGACGTTTTTCGCCTTGGCTTTAAGTTCCATCTTCCAGGCGTCTTGTCCGTCCACTTTCTCGGTGGCGACAATCTTGCCTTCATAGTCGCGCGCATAGTTCGTAGACGCGATATCGCCGTTTGCGGCCTGGCCCAAAAGTTTTTGACGAGGGTTAATCGCAAGTGGCTTTTTCATGCCAGGCTTAAAAAACCAGATGTTGCGATCGTTAAATAGCATCATCTCGCCCTTGTTTCGTGCTGGAGCTGTAGCTTCGGCGAGAGCGTCATTGGCTTTGACTTTTAAGTCATAAGTGACAGTACTTTTGGTAGAACCATCATTGGAGTCAACAACGACTTCCCACGAGATGCCATCCGCCACCGCTGCCGATCCGCGTGCGCGGTCGCTGTCCTTTAATAGGTCTTCTGGTTTTGGCTCTGATGCCTGCGCCTGCGCTGGAGCTGCAGAAAGTTGGGTGCTAACGGCGCACGCCAGAATGAAGCTGCTGATGAATGTCGCGTTTAATTTCATAACTAAGTCTCCTATGTTTGGGTGGCGTTTACCTATGAGCGCCACTGACAAGTTTTGCAATGTTCTGACGAACGACGCTGGTCACTGCAATCCACGTGCTACCGACGCCAAGCAGGCTGACGATGGCGGAACCGGCAATGATAATCAGCGCGTTTGGAGATAATATCAATTGAATCCCTCCCGATACGCCGGGTGGCTCCAGTGTGATATGCAGTTGATTGACCAACAACATGGCCAAAAGACCTAATACGATCCCGCAGGCCAGAGAAATCCCGGTTAGGAAGAAGCCTTCCATGAGGAAAATCTTGCGCATGGTTTTGCTGTTGTAGCCAATGCTTCGGAACATGCCGACTTCCTGGCTGCGCTCAATCACAGTCATCGTCGCTGAATTGAAAATACTAAGAATGATGACCACCGCTAGAACGCATCCAATGAATGAAACCATGACAAAGATGAACTGCATCGTCCCAGTGTAATAGGGGCTTAGCCGCTCATCGCGCCAGGGTAAGGCCTCCAGATGCGGAGCGGCTTTTTGCAGTTTCGAACGCAGGTTGGTGATGGTCAAATCAAGAAGTAACGGTTCCTTGAGCCATACACTCATGTTGCCAATACTCTCAGTGTTCAAGAGTTTTTGCAGATGGGCTAATGACATCGTCACCGCGGTGTTGTTCGTTTCCTGAAGGCCCGTGGTAAAACGGCCAACAATCTCGCCGTCAAGTGCACTTAATGTGCCGTCCCATGATCCAGCTGCAAATTGAACGTTAGCATCAGCACCGAACAGTGCTCTGGCATCTGGTGCGGTGCAATCGGCAATCATCACAGGCTTGGCCTCGCCAAGCTCATTGTGAACTTTAGTTTTACCTAGTAGCTGCGCTAAGCCTGCAGAGATGGAGACTGCGCCAAATGAGTCGGGGAATTCCCATAGCGACTGACCCGTGCGATGCTTGTATAAATGCTCGTTCCAGCGTTTAAGCGTGCGGTGGTTCATCACTTTGTCTTCAATAGTGAGATCTACGCCGCTTGCCATAAATGGAAAGGTTTTGCATCCATTACCGATAAGGCCTTGCCCGGTCAGGTAGCGGCCTGACATTTCGATATTGTCCATGTCCTTTAGAATGTCAGTGACAATCTTCTGATCGTCTGCCGACATCGCGTAGTCTTTGGGCTTGATGCTAAACATCTCAAGGGCACCCTTCTTGTAGATCCCGATATGACCTACGTGCAGGGCGTAAACAGTATAAGATGAAAGAACCCTTTGGACGCGGTAGGCGTATCCAGCAGCCAACATGAAGGCCGTGAATCCGGCAGCAATGGCTAAGCCAGTAGCTAGATTTCGACGCGTGTTCCGCTGAAGGTTTCTCCAAGCGAGTGTCGCAAGATTTTTGTCAAAAAGTCGACTCATGCCTTAATCAGTCCATCGGCAATCTGAATGTGACGCGATACGCGCGCCATGAGTTTTTCATCGTGGGTGGAGAACAGAAACGTAACGCCACGCTTGGCGTTCAATTCCAGCATCAAATCAATGATACGGTGAGAGTTCACGCTGTCTAAGTTCGCTGTTGGCTCATCTGCTAAGACTAGTGCGGGGCTTCCTGCTAGCGCGCGTGCAATAGCGACGCGTTGTCTTTGTCCACCCGATAGCTGATCGGGAAGGTTCTTGGCGAGGTGATCAATAGCAACATCTTTGAGTGCTTGATTCACGCGGTCATGGTGCTCAGAGCGAGGAATGTCGGGGTTGATAAGGAGCGGGAGTTCTACGTTTTCATAAACATTTAGAACTGGCACGAGGTTAAACGATTGAAAGATAAAGCCGATTTTGCGATTACGAAGAGCGCTTTTTG
>JBIIGV010000063.1:0-17515 GCA_044236265.1 Oligoflexales bacterium | reverse complement strand
GCGGATGCTCACATGTTCCGCGTTCCAACGCTGCGCAATGTCGCAACGACAGCTCCTTACTTTCATAATGGAAAAGTTCTGACATTGCAGGAAGCTATTCGCGTGATGGCAAAAACCCAGCTAAATAAAAATCTTTCTGCAAACGAAGTAGAAGACATTTATAATTTCTTGGTATCATTGACTGGAACTGTTCCGGAGCAGACGATGCCACGCCTCAGCAAAACCATGGGCACATCTGTGACTCCGCAGTAATGGAGTCTGATTGAATCCTGCTTTTGCATCGTTGCAGTATCGAAATTATCGGCTGTGGTTTTTTGGGCAGCTTATATCACTAGCTGGGACGTGGATGCAGACCACGGCCCAGGCCTACCTCGCATTTGAAATGACCAAGTCTCCGGCATTCCTGGGTTGGCTGGCATTTGCTAATGGCGCACCATCATGGGCGTTAATGCTTGTGGCGGGGGCTGTGGTTGATCGTTTTTCCAGGCGCCGCGTTTTGATTTATAGCCAGGTATTTATGATGATCCTGGCCGTTGTCATGGTTGCCTTAACATACTTTCAACTATTACTGCCCTGGCATTTACTCGTCTTGTCTGCGCTTCAGGGCGCAGCCAACAGTTTCGATGCACCGGCGAGGCAGTCCCTCGCCAGCGAATTGGTTGACCGCAAGGATTTGACCAATGCCTTTGCGCTAAATGCGACGCTTTTTAATACCGGTGCAACCATCGGACCAGCTTTAGCTGGTATCATCTATGTCCTCTATGGGCCCGTGTGGTGTTTTGGAATCAATGCGTTATCTTTTGTGGCTGTCTTAGTTGCTTTATTCAAGATTCAGTCGCAAGGCGCAGTTAAACACTCCTTGCAGGGTTCATTGCTTGGGCAGATGAAAGAGGGAGTTGATTACGTCAAGAATCATCCCATTATCGGGGCATTAGTGGCGATGGCAGCAGCACTGAGTCTTTTTGGAGTATCTGTTGTCACTATTTTTCCGGCGTGGGCAGTTGAGCAGCTTCATGGTGATGCGCGTGTTGCAGGCTATTTGCAGGCAAGTCGCGGGATTGGTGCCGTCGTTGCTGCTGTCACGGTTGCCTATTTTGCTTCGACGCTCGCACGTGGACGACTTATTAACGCAAGTGCAGGCCTTCTGCCTCTTGCTTTATTGGGATTTTCCTTTGCGAAAACTCTGCCTTTATCAGTCTGTTTCGTCGCTTTACTTGGTGCAGCTCAAATTATGACTCTGAATCTTTCGAACAGTATTCTTCATTCAGAGGTTGAGGATCGCCTGCGTGGACGTGTGGCGAGTATCTTCAGTTTGACGTTTTTCGGATTACTACCTGTTGGTGGACTCATCATTGGACAGCTAGCGGAGAGATTTTCTGAACCAACCGCCGTGCTCGTTTCTGCGGTGACTTTTTTGACGATGACAATTGGGATTTATTCGCGTTACGGTCAGGTTTTAAAGCTTCAACGTTAGGGCAGAGTCATCAGTGACGAATTCCAACCTGATTGCTTGCCGTGGGATACCAGTTGTTATCCAATAAACCATTTGAAAAATACTGACGTGCGGCCTTTAGCGTCATAATCTGCTGATCAAATGCAGGCGTAGGCATTTCGGCTGTTTTGAGACGCGTATCTATAATGCTAAACACCGAGGCTCTATTGCTTGGGTCAATTGTCAACTGGACGTTGCCGTCGCGGTAGTACCACGTATCCCACTCTGATTGAATGGTGCGTCCAGGCCAGTCATTAGCAAATAGTGGGCCGCCAAATGGTCCAAATTTTGATGGATCGACTCCGAGTAAGTCCATAATTGTTGGTTTAATGTCTATGTGACTAGCAACTTTTTGGGGGCTGATTTTTGGAAGACTATTTGTTGGATCGTAGAAGATGATGGGAACCCGAAAGCGTCCCGGCATACTGTCAAATTCGGGGTTGTCAGACAAAGATGTGTGGTCTCCCGTGATCACAAAGATCGTATCAAGAAACCATGGCTGACTTTGGGCTGCTTTGAAAAATTCGGAAAGCGAAAAGTCAGCGTATCCGATGGCCTGATGAATAGGTAGTGAACCAGTTGGGAATCGTCCTGAATATTTCTCCGGGATCTTAAAGGGGTTGTGTGACGTGAGCGTGAAGATTCCTGCAAAAAACGGAGCTTTTGCAGCGTTTAACTCCTCCACTGCAAATTTTAAAAATGGCTCGTCAAAGATTCCCCACTGCCCATCATGATCGTTACCGTTAGGGTATTCATTTTCTCCAATATACTTTTCAAATCCTGCGATTCGCGAAAACACGTCAAAGTGCATGCTGCCATTGGCGGCGCCATGAAAAAACAATGTCGCGTAGCCTAGCTCATGCAGAGTCTTTGGAAGTGGCACTGTCTCATTTGCGGCGTACGGAGAGGTGACAAAGGGCTGATCTCGCCATGCAGGGACCCCGGAAAAGATGGCGGGCATGGCATCTATACTTCGACGACCGTTAGCATACGAATGTTCGAAATAAATAGATTTTTTGGATAATTCATCAATAAAGGGGGTGTAGCCTTTTCCGTGGTTTAGAAAACCGACATATTCAGTGGCCAGGCTTTCTACGATAAGTATCACCACATTTTTGCCGCGAGCAATACCACTAGGAGTCCTCCCCTCGAGACGAGGATTCAGGGTGCGCCTGATCTCATTTACATCCTGAAAGTCATCGTATCGTTTCACAGCGACAGACTTTGGCGTGCGGAGAACCGTCATGCCAGAGTTTAAAACCATATTAGCTAAAACGGTTGGCTGCCAGTTAAATGCGTGTGCCGGAGCTAGCGGTTTGGTCTGCCAGCCACCTCGGATCAATAAAAGTCCAATCAGTACAAATCCTGCAGATTTTGGCCATGTGTTTTGCAGAAAGCTCCAATTGTAAGTACTCCTAGAGTGATCTTTCTGCCAGGTGTACCAGGCGAAGATGAGAATCAGGGCGACGGTAGGTATTGTGATCCACCAAAATTGCAACATGATGCCGATAGATTGATCTCGGATATCGCCGCCAATTTCGAAGATTGCGGGACTGATCCGCCGTCCCGTAAAACTGACCAAATGACTATCAACGACCCCGAAAACAATGAGTGGAACATTGGTTAATACGAATAATAAACTGACAGCATGGTCGAGCCATTTGGGGTGTCGAGATAGCATCGGTAAACCACGAAGTGCATGGATGGCAAAAAGTGGAATATTGACGGTTGCAATGATGCAGAGGTCAAAGCGAAGTCCGTCAAAGAACGCAGAGACCAGCCTTAAACCGTCAATTGCTGCCAGTGCTTTGAAATTAAATCCGATAAAAAGCAGCCGTTGTACAAAATAGGCAAGCAAGAGAGATATAATGCGGCGATACCAGATGCTCATGAATTTTAAAACTCTGACAGTTACTTGATCGCTTTACCGTTGCTACCAATATTGAATGGATGTGTCTTTCTGAATAGATCAAGACTATCACGCTCAATTCCAATCAAGATTCCAAGACTTGAGCAGAACATGATCATAGCCGTCCCTCCGTATGAGAAGAATGGCAACGGAACTCCCACAACTGGGAATAAGCCAAGCACCATCGATGTATTAATCATGAACGAGACGAAAATGATGGCGGTCATGCCGATGGCTAGCATGGATGAAAAAATATCCTTTCCCTGTTTCGCAATCGCTAGCCCCATATAGACGAGCGTTACAAAAAGCCCAAACAGGATGGTAGCTCCTAAAAACCCATGCTCTTCAGCAAAAACAGCAAAGATAAAGTCTGTGTGTCTAGCCGGTAGAAACTGGAGCTGCGTCTGAGTTCCTTCCAGAAATCCTTTTCCGAAGAACTTGCCGCTACCAATGGCGATAAAACTCTGCAATGCGTTGTACCCTGTTCCACTGCGGTCCATTTCTGGGTAAATGAGGTTTAGAACCCGAAGCTTCTGATAGTCGTGCAGAACAAAAAACCAAGCAATGACGAGCAGTACGAGCATCGTCACAATGACGATTCCCAAGCTTTTGCCATTCACGCGCACGAATGCGAGCTGACAAGCGGCGATCAGTGCGCAGACGCCTGCAGTCCCAAAGTCAGGCTGAGCAAAGATCAATACGAACGCAGCGCCAATAATGGCACCCAGTGGAAAAAGATCGCGAAGGCTGTAGGGTCTTGAAAGCCTTGACGTGTGAAAGAATTTGGCCACGACCATAGCAACAGCCACCTTTGCTAATTCGGAAGGCTGAAAGACGATGGGACCGATTTTTAGCCAGCGTTGCGCTCCCATGGCGATGCCGCCCATAATATCAACCAAGATGAGTAACATGCATACCAGGCCAAAAATCCAGTACGCGTAAGTATTGTAGTGTCTTGGTGGGATGACCCAGCCACAAACAAAAAAAGCGATCAAAGCTATGGCGAGGTTTTTAAGCTGGGACCAGAAAAGTCCGGTTCCCATGGCTGCACTGTATAAATTAGTCATGCCCATGATGATCAGAGCAAACATGATACCGATGATCACCCGAGACCAAAGAAGACGCGGTTCGCGGATCTCTTGGCCGGGTACAAGAAGAACGGGTTCACTGACCATGGCTGGCGAGTGATTTAACTTATCAGTGACCTCACTCATAGGTTTTTTCCTTTGCAGGGCCAGGATTTGGTTGTGTATTTGCACCGCTTGCGAGATTGGCGCGCCTATTTTTCAATTTGAAAAAAGTATTTAGAATTTGCCCAGCAATAGGTGCTGCCGACGCGCCCCCGCCGCCCTTGTCGTCGTGCTCGCTAATAACTGCTACGACAACTTCAGGGTCCTCTGATGGTGCAAAGCTTGCAAACATCGCGTGCTCTTTCCAGAGAATGGATACGTCTGTTTGATTTTTGTTTTTCTTAAGGTTTACCACCTGCACCGAGCCTGTTTTGCCGGCTACGGTGACTCCAGGAACCCTTGCCTTTTTCCCCGTGCCTTCCTCGTCCATAACAACTGCCTCGAGTCCTTGTCGAACAAGCTCATAATTACTTGGCGAGATGACATCAGTGGTGCGTATGAGTTGCGGCTGTCGCTCCTCAATCAATTGACCGACAGGGCTCGAAATTCGTTTGATGAGATAAGGTTTCCAGATCTGTCCCTTGGTGGCAATGGCGCCATAAAGGCTTGCCATCTGTAGAGGGGTTACAAGGTTGTAACCTTGCCCGATGGCAATGGGTGGCGTTTCACCTGTGGCCCAGGCTTCTTTGTGCGTTGCAAGCTTCCAGCCCTCTGTTGGCACGAGTCCCGGACGCTCCATATTGAGTTCAAGACCAAGCTTCGAGCCAAGACCCAGGGCGCGGGCGTACTTTGCGATGCGATCAACTCCAAGTTCAATGCCCAAGTGATAGAAATAGACGTCACACGATTGCATCAAAGCAGATCGCAGATTGACCCATCCGTGTCCTTCTTTTTTATGACAACCAAATGTCTGAGTACCTAAAGAAAACGAACCACCACAGTAATATGACTTGGAGGAGTTGATAGCTTTCTCTTGAAGTCCAGCCAGGGCAACGACCGCTTTATACGTTGAGCCCGGAGGGTATTCGCCGCCAGTGGTTTTATCCATAAATGGGTGGAGAGGATCCAAAGTGAGCGCGCGGAACTCTTCGACCGTCATACCCCTCTGATACATGTATGGATCCCAGCTTGGTTGACTTGTCATGGCAAGGATTGCACCCGAACGTGGATCCATGACAATCACTGCTCCATTTTTACCGCTAAATGCCTGGCCGACTGACTCCTGTAGTTCAAGGTCGATGGTCAACTCCACGTTAGCACCAGGGTGTGCCGGAACCATTGGAAGAACCCAGTCTTGTTTGGAGGGGTTTGAGGCGCGTCCGAATGCGTCCACTTGAATGACTTTATATCCACGATGCCCGCGGATGTATTTTTCAAGTCGCGCTTCCAGTCCTTGTTTGCCGACAAGATCGCCAATCATGTATGGATTGTCGCGGTTTTTTGCGTTGAGATCATCAATCTGGGTTGGATTAACTTCGCCAAGGTAGCCCAGCATGTGAGGCGATATGTCTTTGTTGTACTCACGACGAGCCGTGGTTCGAATCTCAACGCCGGGAAGAAATGGTCTGTTTGACTCAATAATCGAGACCTCATGCTGACTCAGGTTGCGCTGCATCGTGATGGGCATGAATCTGGGTTGTGCGCGTGCGGCTTTGAATTTTCGCTCGTACAGCTCTTTAGGCTGGTGAAGCAAGCGCGCTAAAATGTCGAAGGTTTTTTCCCGGTCTTTTATATACTGAGGAACCACAATGAGGTCGGAGCTCGGGGTATTTCCCAGCAGGACCTTGCCATGCGCGTCAAAAAGGATACCCCGTGGCGCAGGTATTTCAATTTTTCGAATGCGGTTATTTTCGGAAACTCTGCGATAGTAGTCTCCACGGTAGATCTGCAGATGCCAGACTCGAAGCCACAAAATAAGAATGGCCCCAACGATCACGATGCTCGCTATGAAAAAACGGCTCTCGACCAGAAACTGCGATGAACGAAAGATTTTTTTCATAGGGAGGGGCTCTCCCCTTTAAACCTTGCCATCCATGGTTGAGCTAGTGCCATGCCAACAACAACTGAGAGAGTGACACGGACGACTTGTTTTGCGAAGTGGAAGAAGTCCAGTTGCTCTGGATTTTTCCGAATAAAAATGAGCGCATTTTCAAAGTTTGAAATGAAAAATGACGAGAAGAAAAAAGTAACGAGCCAGGGCACAGCGTGACGCCATGACAATGTTTTTCGGCACAACGCGAGTGTTGCAAAGATAACCCAATAAGCAGTTAGATACATTCCGCGGGGGGCTCCAGAGCTTGTCTCTATGGCCAAGCCTCCAAGTAACAGTGCAAAAAAAGCCGTGTGCATGGGCGCAACAACAAATGTCACCACCAACCACGGCGTCATCAGCATGAAAGGCAAAGAGCCAGAGGTTAGCGAGGGAATAATGTGAGTATCTAGTGCAGCAACGACGACGACCCAAAGCATGTCCGCCCAAAAAACTCCTGTGTGAGGTCGCATAGGCCACCATCCGCGGCGCTGATCATCGGCCCCAGTGAAGTTTGGCTGTTCTAGTGCAAACTCAAGATTCAAGAGAGACTTGCCTTTCTATATTTATCCACCCGCAGCCGGGTTGGTCGACGTTTCGATCCAGTCAGCACCACCGGCCTCGGCAATGCGTGAAAGCTCCGGATCATCGCGCAGCAGAACGATAACCTCTTCAAGCCTTCTATGATCGACCCATGGCTCGACGGTAATCACCTGACTGACGTTGTCCGTTTCAAAGCTAATTCGAATGACTTTGCCGACCGGAAGGCCTTTAGGAAAGCTGCCAACAATTCCTGAGGTGACAAGGGTATCGCCAATTCGAACTTCGGCACTGCGCTGAAGTGTGAGACGGCAGCTTTCGTTGGCATAGCCACCCAAAACACCGCGGATTCTGTTGCGCTGCACGAGTACGTCAACATTTGAGTCGTAGTCCACAATCAGTTGCACATCTGAAAACTTAAAACCGGCACGAATGACTTTGCCGACAATTCCATTTGAGGAGACAACTGGCATGCCAACTTTGATGCCATCCATGCTGCCTTTGGCAATACGAATTGTTTTGAACGGCAACGAGCGTTGTCCCGTAAAAACTTCTGCAGCAACAAACTTATCCGGAATTGACTGGGTGAATCCAAGTAGCTGCCGTAGGCGATTGACTTCGTTTAGCCGCTCATCGTAGTCCAACAGGCGAGTTCGAAGCTCTGTTACATCTCTCTTCAATTCAAAGTTTTGCTTCGACTTGCCAGAAAGGTCAAAATAACGTTCCCACGCATTTTCAATCCCCGTCGATAATTCGTGCCACGCCCACGCAAATGGATATGACACGTCTTGAACTAGAGAGGCGGTGCGGGAGGCTGTGCCCTCAGTCCAAGGTGTAAACTGGGTGGAAAAAAACATCAGAGGCGCGATGAAAACGGCGGCGACCATCAACCAGAAGCGTAAGCGTTTTTGATTCATTTAAAACCTGCTCTCTGTTCCCTGAGTTTCTTGCCACTCGAAGTGAAGGGCCGAAGCTAAACGTTTGTCAGCCACGACCCTTTCACTGCACACGATGCACTGTTAGTGGTTACTGCACGGTCACCTGACTCAAGATGTCGATCTGGTCGAGGGCTTTACCGGAACCAAGCACAACAGCACATAGAGGATCATCAGCGATCATGATGGGGAGTCCAGTTTCTTCGCGAAGCAGGATGTCGAGGTTGCGGATCAATGCGCCACCACCTGCGAGCATGATGCCCTTATCTACGATATCTGCTGCAAGCTCAGGAGGAGTTTTTTCCAACGCAACGCGAACAGCTTCAACGATGGTATTTACTGGTTCCATGATGGCTTCGCGAACTTCTTCGCTGTTAACTTCGATGGTCTTTGGAATACCAGCAACGAGATCGCGGCCTTTGACGGCCATGGTCTGAACGTTCTCGTCTGGGTATGCTGTACCGATCGTAATCTTGATTTGCTCTGCTGTGCGCTCACCAATCAAAAGCTGATACTTGCGCTTCAGGTAGTTGACGATAGCTTCGTCCATCTTGTCGCCACCGACGCGAACGGACTTGGAGTAGACGATGCCGGCCAAGGAGATGACTGCAACTTCAGTTGTTCCGCCGCCGATATCAACGATCATGCTGCCGCTTGGCTCGGTGATTGGAAGGCCGGCGCCAATAGCTGCTGCCATTGGTTCTTCGATCAAGTATACCTCGCGCGCCCCTGCCGATTCGGCCGATTCGCGAACAGCGCGTTTTTCAACTTCAGTGATGCCGTAAGGAACGCAGATGATAATACGAGGCTTAACCATAGTGCGGCGATTGTGAGCGCGCTCGATGAAATAACGCAGCATCGCTTCGGTAACTTCGAAGTCTGCGATAACGCCGTCTTTCATGGGGCGAATAGCAACGATAGATCCTGGAGTACGACCAAGCATTTCCTTGGCTTCTTTACCAACAGCGAGAATTTTCTTTCCGCCGCGCGCATCTCGTTGAACCGCAACAACTGACGGTTCGTTGGTTACGATACCAATACCCTTCACGTACACGAGAGTATTTGCAGTACCAAGGTCGATGGCGAGATCGTTGGAAAATAGTCCCGCTAACCAGTCAAAAATCATAAGGGCCTCCGTAACCATTCGGAATTACAAAATTAATGCATTAAATTTGTGTGCATCACTTATTATGCTTGGAAAAATTAAACCTCAACCGCGCAAGACGCGCAACAGGTTTTCCCATCTAGCTTTGAGGAATTTTTTTAGCCCTCTTGATTAAATAGTAGACACTAGCTCCTTGAAAAATAAATAGTTAGACAAAACCCAGCAAAATCAGGCAACTTTTAGAGTTAGAAGAGAGTTGTCAAAGTTATTACTCAGGGAGAACGGCTCGATGTTGCGTTGGAAAGACAAAGTACTAAGCGGGGAAATGGACCGTAAAAAATTGCTGCAGAACTCCGGGGCCTATTTCCTGTTAACGTTAGCGGCTTTTGCCATGGTTTTCTTCGGGATTTGTACGCCTCAGGATGGAGGCGGGATGATGGTCTCAGGAAGTGCTGCGAAAGTTGCTGGTGATAAGATCACTGCCACTGAGTTTCAGCGCGCATATTCTCAAATGAGACAGAGGTTTCAACAGCAGTATCAGGACGGATTTGACTCCATCAGTGGTGAAATTCCTCGTTACGTGATGCGGCAGCTTGTTGATGAGCGCGTGATGTATCAGGCTGCGCTCCGGGCCGGTGTCGAAGCTCAGGAAGACGATGTTGTTAAGATGTTGAAAGACGCTAAAGCGTTTCAGGACGAAAACGGAAAATTTAGCAGCCAAGCTTTTAGCAATTACCTCAGGTCGCAGCGTTATACGGAAGCTTCGTTTTCTAACGAGATCCGTCGCAGCATCACCGTGCAGAATTTTCGCCAGTTTGTGAACAGTATTGCCTACGTATCCAAAAAGGCAGCGGCCCTTGACTATCAGATATCAGAAACAAAGTTTGACGTTGATTATGTGAAGATCGAGCCATCCATGGTGAAAATCGCCGTATCATCTGAGGATGTCACCAAGTTCCTCGATGACGCAGGCAAGGCTAAAGTTAAAACCTATTACGACACGCATTCATCTGAGTTCAATACTAAGGAACGTGTCAAAGCCCGTCACATTCTCGTATCATTCAGTGGTGCGCGAAATGCATCTGGTGCTGGAGCATTGCGCACTAAAAATGACGCCAAGAAACGCGCTGAAGATGTGCTGCGTCAGGTCAAAGCTTCCGGGGCTGACTTTGCCAAATTGGCATCCACGTTGACGGATGAGGCGTCTGGTAAATCCAGAGGCGGAGACCTTGGTTTTTTCAAACGAGAAGACATGGTGCCCGAGTTTTCTGAGGCTGCATTCAATCTTGCGGCAGGGCAAATCTCGGGTGTCGTTGAGTCACCATTTGGATTTCATGTAATTAAAGTTGAAGAAAAGCAGGCGGACAAGACCACAACTCTCGAGCAAGCAACTGCTGAGATTGCAAAGAAGTTGCTTCAGCAAGAGCGCGCTCCAGCGCTGCTTCAGGCAAAGGCTGATGCGATTCTAGCGGATGCAAAAGCAGGAAAAAGCGTCGACGCCCTCCTGAAGGAGCTAGGCGCGAAATGGGAGTCGACAGGGTCGGTGGCTGCGGGTGCAAGCAGCCTACCTAAAGTGGGTGGAGATGCGTTATTGGTAGATGCTGCCATGGGGCTCTCCAAAGTAGGAGACCTCGCCGGTAAAGTTTTTGATGTTAGTGGCAGCAAGGTGATCCTAAAGCTGAAGTCTCGGACTGAAGCTGATCCTGCCAAGCTTGACGGTAAAAAACAGACTGAGCTCGCTCAGACTGCTGCGTCGAACGCTGGTTACGCGTTGATGACATCTTATGAGCGTGCGCTACGCAAGGAACTGGAGGAAAAGGGTAAGATCTGGGAAAACCCAGAATATCTCGCTCTTGGTCGTTCAAATAATGATGACAGTGGTGGGTGATTTTAAGGCGTCACTTGGGTCGTAAGTTAAAGGGGGCAGATGTTGAAACAAAACTCTGTCCCTTTTGTTTTTATCGAAATTAAGGAAGGTGCCCTGAGATGAATGCGAAGATAAGTTTTCAAAGAGTAGGGTGCTTGGTTTTGTTATGGGGAGCTGTCCTCACTGTAAGTTGCGTCACTGCCAAGACGGCGGACGTGACTACCAAGGTAACCAAGGACCTTGTTTATGCCGAGCGCACCGGGGTCAACTTGAAGGCCGATTGGTATCCTGCCGAGAGCGGTGATCTCGCAAAAAATAAGAAGACGCCAGCCTGTATCGTCATCCATGGGGGTGGCTGGTATAAGGGCGACAAAAAAGACATGGATGCAGTGGCGTCTCGATTAGCGCAGTCAGGAATTGCGGCACTCAATATTAACTATCGCCTCGCACCCGCTCATCGTTTCCCTGCTCCGGTGATTGATACCAAAGATGCCATCCGTTGGCTCAAGGGGAATGCCGGGGCCTTGGGTGTTGATGAGGAGCGCCTTTGTCTTTTTGGATATTCGGCAGGAGCTCACTTGGCACTGATGGGTGGATTCACCAAGCCATCAGATGGGCTTGATGATTCTCGCCCACCAGCTGCGAAAGTTTTTTCATTTGGAACTGATGGCGTTTTGAAAGACCTTCCACGGTCATTGGATGTACATGCCATTGCAGCCGGTGGCTCGCCGACGGATCTGACGGGCGGAAATTACAATAAGTACTACGAGGCGTTTTTCGGTGAGCCGCCGGCGAAGATTCCTGAAATCTACCGTAGCGCATCTCCCGTAACGTATGTGCGCAAGGGGCTTCCCCCCACTTTTCTGTATCACGGAAAGCTGGATTGGGTCGTCGAGGTCGAGCAGTCGCGACAACTGGTGGATAAGCTCAGGTCAAAAGGTGTTGTGGTTGAATATCTGGAGGTCACCTTCGGGCATGTGGCCACATTTCTTTTCGACGAGAAGGAAGTGGGTGCTGCCATTAAATTCCTCAAAGAGCATTTAAGGGCCTAATCCGACGATTTCACTGCCTTTCCTGCGCATAAAATTGATGAAATAGCAGCGGGACTCAGGTAAAACTATGCAAAGTGCGGAGTATTCACCAGTCTTGTTCTTCGTGCGTTCTGATGCAATGGGTTGAGCGGGCAATCGTGGCCCAGAGGTGTTTTCTTAATCATGGCAGAAGTCCTTCTTGTAACAAAAACTTCAGCGTGGGACTGGCACGGGGCTTGGTATCAAAGCCAATTCCAAAAAGGCTCACTGCCCGAATGGGATTACAATCGCATTCGTCAAACTCATGATGAGCATCAAGAAACAGTAGTGCGTGCTCGTGAGCAACTAACCAAGGCCAAAATTTCTTTTCGCGAAGTGAATGTCGACAAGAAAAATTGGACTCCTGATGATGACACGGTTTTTGTTTTGACGCTTGGAGGTGATGGGACGCTCTTATCAGCAAGTCACCGCGTCCAAACCAACAACATGACCTTAATTGGTATTCGATCCTCGGGTTCGAGTGTGGGCTATCTGTGCGCTGGGGGAGCTGACCGCTTAGCTGATATTGTGGCAAAGATAAAAACCGACTCCATTCCTTTCAAAGAGGCGAGTCGAGTTCGTGCTGAGATTCTTCCCAATGACGGCTCTGCACCACGCATGTCAGACCCGGCTCTTAATGATTTCCTGTATTCCAATGCAAATCCAGCGGCGACCACACGGTACCGCATTAGCCTGGCGGATCGGGTAGAGGAGCATAAAAGCTCTGGTTTATGGGTGAGCACGGCATTGGGGAGTACCGCCGGAATCTACGCCGCAGGCGGTGTCATTATGCCTCGTAACGATACAAACTTTCAGTATGTGGTCCGCGAGCTCTACCGCGCTCCAGGGAAAAACTTCTATCTTGTGAACGGATTTTTCGATCCGGATCAAAAGCCACTAATGATTGAAAATCGATGTGAGCAGGCCATCATCGCAGCAGATGGCAATCACGGTGTGATGAAGCTCGGATGGGGTGATCGAATTGTTTTTCAGAGAGCCCCTTCGATTAAAATAGCCCAAGGTTGAGACAAATCGACCAGGGAATAAACTCGCGTGTGTATTGTTTTAAAGGGATCACGACATGACTGAATCAAATCACGATTACTCTCCCGCGGAAATTGAACGTAAGTGGCAGACTTACTGGGTGAGCAATAAGACGTTCAAAACGCCGCAGCCCGACAAATCAAAGCCAAAATATTATGCGTTGGATATGTTCCCGTATCCGTCAGGTGATGGTCTCCACGTGGGTCACCCAGAAGGCTACACAGCAACTGATATCACCTCACGCTATAAGAGAATGCGCGGATTTAACGTGCTTCACCCCATGGGTTGGGATGCATTTGGATTACCTGCGGAGCAGTATGCGATTCAGACGGGAACGCACCCTGGCGTAACTACCGCCAAGAATATCCGACGCTTTCGCGAACAGCTGCAGATGCTTGGATTTAGCTACGATTGGGATGGGGAAGTCGACACGACGGATCCTGGTTACTATAAGTGGACCCAGTGGATTTTTCTTAAGCTATTTGAAAAGGGATTAGCGTACCAGAGCTTTGAACCCGTCAACTGGTGTCCTGCACTAGGAACGGTATTAGCCAATGAAGAAGTGATTGATGGTAAGTCTGAGCGTGGAGGGCACCCTGTCGAGCGCAGGCCTCTGCGTCAGTGGGTTTTGAAAATTACAGAGTATGCAGATCGTTTGCTGGATGATTTGGCCCTGGTTGATTGGCCTGAATCCATTAAAGAGATGCAGCGCAATTGGATTGGCAAATCCGAAGGGGCAGAGGTCCGATTTCAAATTGACGGCCATGCAGAGGCGTCGTTTGAGGTATTCACAACTCGTCCAGACACGCTATTTGGCGTAACGTTTTGCGTGCTGGCCCCCGAGCATCCTCTCGTCGATAAAATCACTACTGCAGCGCAAAAGGCTGCCGTGAATGATTACGTATCTGCAGCCAAAAATCGCAGTGATCTTGATCGATCCGCACAGAGCAAAAACAAGACGGGCGTGTTCACCGGTGCGTTTGCCATCAATCCGGTAAACGGCGAAAAAGTTCAGATTTGGGTCGCGGACTATGTATTGATGTCGTACGGCCTCGGCGCCATCATGGCTGTACCTGGTCACGATGAGCGGGATCATGAGTTTGCAACGAAATTTAAGATTGCGATCAAGCGCGTGCTTACGGGCGGAGATGAACCTGATATTACGGTGAAAGCTCATACCGGTGAGGGTGAATTAGTTAATTCAGGATTTCTGAATGGTAAAAGTAAAGACCAAGCCATACATGCGATGATCGAGTGGCTTGGGCAAAAGAAACTAGGACGTAAAAAAATTACGTACAAACTCCGTGACTGGCTGTTTAGCCGTCAGCGTTACTGGGGTGAACCCTTTCCAATTTTGCACGATCAAGATGGAAATGTTCGTGCGGTTGATGTCGGTCAATTACCTGTGCGACTTCCTGAGCTTGATGACTTCAAGCCGAGTGGAACTCCAGAGTCTCCCTTAATCAAAGCCAAAGATTGGCTGACAGTCGATGTCGCCGGCAAAAAATTACAGCGCGAAACGAATACGATGCCTCAGTGGGCTGGTTCGTGTTGGTATTACCTGCGCTTCGTGGATCCACGAAATGATAAGGAACCGTTTAGCAAAGAAAAGCAAGACTACTGGATGCCGGTTGACCTCTATGTAGGCGGTGCTGAGCATGCTGTATTGCATCTGCTCTATGCCCGTTTTTGGCATAAAGTTTTGTTTGACTGCGGAGTCGTAAGCACAAAAGAGCCGTTTCAAAAGCTCGTGAATCAGGGAATGATCCTGGGCGAAAACGGCGAGAAGATGTCCAAGTCTCGGGGTAACGTGGTCAATCCCGATACGGTCGTCAAGGAATACGGCGCCGATTCACTCAGGCTTTATGAAATGTTTATGGGCCCGCTAACCCAAACAAAACCATGGCAGACAGCTGGTATTGTGGGATGTCATCGCTTCCTTTCCCGTGCTTGGCGACTTTTTGTTGGTGAAAAATCTGAATTCAAAGTTGTTGATCAGTCATCGTCACCAGAACTTGTGCGCGCGGCTCACAAAACCATCAAGAAAGTGACCGAGGATATTGAAGCGATGAGCTACAATACGGCCATCTCGGCCATGATGGAGTTTGTAAACTTGGCGTACAAAGAGCCTCACGTCGGTCGAGATGTTGCCAAGCCTTTTATTTTAATTCTTAGTCCTTTTGCGCCACACCTTGCTGAAGAGCTTTGGAGTCGCGCCGGTCACAAGAATACTTTGGCTTACGAGTCTTGGCCTCAATTTGATCCGTCAATGGTGGTCAGTGACACGGTGGTTGTATCTGTGCAGGTGAATGGTAAATTACGCGGTACTCTTGAGGTGAGTAAGACAGCGACGCAAACCGAAGTGTTGGCGGCCGCGCGAGCCATAGATGCTGTGCAACGAAATATGGATGGTAAGCCTGTTCGCAAGGAGATTTACGTCCCCGGCAAGATAGTTAACTTTGTAGTCTAAAGGGGCCTCGTTCCATGTATCTTTGGATGAAGTGGCTGCATATTATTGCCGTGATTTCTTGGATGGCGGGGATTTTATATCTTTACCGTCTGTTGATTTATCACCGTGAGCGGGGAGTTGGGGCTAGAGATATTCACGAACTTCTTTCGCTGATGGAGTACAGACTTTATCGTTATATCACCGTGCCTGCCATGTGGGTTGCTGCAGTAGCGGGATTTGCAATGATAGGCCTGAATCCTGAATTACTTCAGGGAAAATGGCTGCATGTGAAGCTTGCTGCGGTTGCGTTCCTCATCGTTTCAACCGTCGTGGCGGGTAAGATTTCAGCGCGTGCCGCAGCTGATCCGTCGAGCCTTCCAGCGAGCCGGACGCTTCGCATTGCAAATGAGGTTCCCACGGTTTTGATGATGGTTATTGTTGGTTTGGTAGTCTTTAAGGCCTTTTGAATGATTGGCGATTACTGAGATTGGGGGATGCTTATGACGTTTTCTTACCAGCCCATTTTTGAAAAGGGTGAAGATAAAACCAACTACCGACTGATCACTAAAGATGGTCTTAAAGTTGAAAAACTTGCCGGTCGCGAAGTGCTAACGATTACACCTGAGGCTCTAACGCAGCTAACGGAAGTTGCGTTTGATGACGTATCGCACCTCCTGCGTGAGTCTCATCTGGAAAAGCTGTCCAAGATTCTTCAAGACCCAGAAGCCTCTGAGAACGATCGATTTGTTGCTACGGAGCTGCTTAGAAATGCCGTGATTGCTGCCGAAAGGATTTTTCCGTCCTGTCAGGATACAGGCACAGCGATCATCATGGGTAAAAAAGGTGAGGATGTTTACACGGGCGTCAATGACGAGGTGCCGCTAAGTGAGGGAGTTTACAATGCGTACCGCAAACGTAACCTTCGTTATTCACAATTAGCACCTCTTGGTATGTACGAAGAAAAAAACACAGGCAACAACCTTCCAGCGCAAATCGATTTATACGCAACCACCGGCAACAAATATGAGTTTCTTTATATTGCCAAGGGTGGGGGCAGCGCCAACAAGAGCTATATATTTCAGAAAACCAAGTCGGTTTTAAATCCAAAATCCATGGAAGCATTTGTTAAAGAAGCTCTCGGCGGACTCGGAACAGCAGCTTGTCCTCCTTATCACCTCGCTCTAGTTGTCGGTGGCACGTCAGCTGAGATGACGCTGAAAACAGTGAAGCTCGCCTCTTGTGGTTATTACGACAATCTCCCGACATCCGGTAATGCGAGTGGAAGGGCATTTCGTGATCTGGAGATGGAGAAGCTCGTTGAGCGATGGGCAAGGGAAACCAAGATTGGAGCTCAATTTGGCGGAAAATACTTTGTGCACGATGTGCGCGTGATTCGACTGCCTCGGCACGGCGCATCTTGTCCGATTGGTATTGGGGTGTCGTGTTCTGCAGACCGTCAGATCAAGGGTAAGATAACTAAAGACGGCGTATACCTTGAGAATCTCGAAACCAATCCCGCCCGATTTTTGCCCGAGGGGACCAAAGACAGTAATCATGCTATCCGCGTGGACTTGAATCAGCCGATGGCTGAGCTCTTAAAGCTTTTGGACAAATTACCCGTGGCCACAAGGGTCATGCTCAACGGGCCAATGATCGTAGCCCGCGATATTGCGCATGCAAAGCTATTGGAGCTGATGGAATCCGGAAAAGGGCTGCCTGATTATATCAAGCAATACCCTATTTACTATGCGGGCCCTGCTAAAACGCCAGCGGGCTATGCCTCTGGAAGTTTTGGACCGACAACCTCCCAACGTATGGATCCTTATGTCGCCAAATTCCAGTCTGCAGGTGGTTCCATGGTCATGCTTGGCAAGGGTAACAGAACCGAAGAGGTTACCGATGCCTGTAAGAAATACGGTGGGTTCTATCTCGGAAGTATCGGCGG
>JBIIGV010000179.1:0-4842 GCA_044236265.1 Oligoflexales bacterium | reverse complement strand
CAGCGCGCAGCGTTTCCAAATCCTTACAGAATGCAAAGCGAACATAGTTTTGTCGTTGAGCAACGAGTTCTGGATTTTCGAAGAAAACGCTCGTGGGGATGACGGCAACCTTTTTGGTCTCGGTTAACCAGAGTGCAAATTCGGTATCTCTGAGATTGGACATATGACTGTAGTCGGCAACTACAAAGTATGTCCCTTCCGGGTGGACCAGGCACCACAAACTCTCGCCGGGGTTGCTTAATGAATATTGACGCGTGTTTAGGTAAAGCTTTGATGGTATAATAGCACTTGAGGAGACTCCCGCGACGGGCGGAGAGTCAAAGTAGCTTGTTACTGGTCTAAAAAAATGGTCGGGGTAAACACCCAGCGCCTACCTCGCCCAGGTGACTGTTGACTGTGACGCTTATTGTTTGGGCGCCACATGCGACATGAATGTAACGACTTATTTTCGAGCGTAAACTTAAGACATGATACACATGCCACAGCAAAGTTCCGGAGGCAGCTAGCTTCGCGGTCTTCCAAGGTTAAAACTTTCCATATTTTCGGCGATGGCCACGTGCCTTATCGATTATCAAAAATAGAGGGAACCAAGGCCACCGGGAACCTTGCTTTATCTGTTGCGCCGATCTATTATGGCGAGATGGCCTAGAAACGACTATTCGAACTCCATCCAGAGGAGAACCGTCCCGTGAGTCAGTACAATGCCGCGATTTTGACATCGTTGATTTTAACTTGGATGGTCAGCGGTACCGTTCGGGCCGAGGCAGGCGAATGCTCACCTGAAATTAAGAAGAACATCCTCGCTTACTTCGATAAAAAGATGCTGAGCGAGGATTTTGCACGAGTTTTAAGTTTCAATCAAAAATTGGAGCCAGTGGGTGGAGTTGTACTTACGACTTGTCAAAGTACACCCCTCGCGGGAGAGACCTATTGGACCGACGACGACCCCAAAAAACGACCACCGAGGGAGGCATTTCTCGTCGCTGGGACGATCACCGTGTCGCTTGGAAATTCCAATTATTTTCTGCGCTCATTTGTGGTCGATTTAACCTACGATCTCCAAAAATTTCCGGTCCTGCGTCTCCTGCGCGACACAGGGGTACACCAACCCGAATGCGGCGCGAATGCCTATTCATACGAAGTAGGCCCCTTCGTCAAAATCGGTGCGGGTTGTTATTTTATACTGGCTGAAACTCGCCGCCGCCATGGTTGCGGGGGGCAGGATGCAGTAGATAACACCTTTGTCGACTTTTTGAATATGGACGAGCAGTATCAAAGTGGCCTGCAATTTGAGGCTCGTCGGTGGGTCGGCTACCGTAAGGACACACCTACGTTTAAGGCGCACGACGTGTTTGATATCAGGAAGTGCGCAATTCCCCAGACCGCGCGAAACTGTTATGAAGAAATAAAGGGGTGCGCTGCATTGCCTTTTTCACGGGACAGCGCCATTTCGCCAATCGCTAAGGGCATAATTCGGGCTGTCCGTGATACGGGAAGTCTTGAGGTCGCGAGTGATGAAGCTTCTGTGGTCAAAAAGTTAAAGAAAAAATAACTGGTTTCGGTTGACCATGTCACTGGCGCTCGTGGCTAGTTCTCGCCGATTACACAATCATTCACGCTAAAGGATAATAGAACAGGTGCGCCATTGTTTGATCCCGCTTTGTCGCAAAACTCCAAAATCTGTCCGTAGAGCAGTTTGATTTTATAATTGCCCAAAGCAACCTCCAAAGCCTAAAGATGAATCAGTGATAAAAATGATGCTTCGTGTTTAAGATGATGGCCAATCTAACGCAAAAAAAGACTCGATAACTTGGTAATTCTTTCATGCAATCCTATTTGTCCAAAATATACTCTTTAGCCTATCCAGGCTGATGGATAATAGCTTTTGTATTTTTTCAGCTCCCGGTCTTCTGCCAGTTAATCGATGGCTTCTTCTCGTTTGTGGCGCAGTCACGAAGGTACAGATTAATCAGGTTTTGATAGGATATTCCCGTTTCCTCTGCCAAATCTTTGAAGTACGCAATCGTGCCTTCATCAAGATTAATGGTTACTTGGCGCTTTGTTTTACTGTTATATGCGCCACGCTTTCCTTTGGAAAAATCATATTCTTTTCTCACGCTATACCTCCTCATACTGTTTGCGCTCAGCTTTGGTCGCCTTTCGGGCTGAGATAATCCTGATTTTGTCTCTGGCGACATCAAGATGCACCACCACCAGAACTTGAGACTTGCTGCTCATTCCAATCAAAATCAGACGCTCTTCATCCACTGAGCTATCGGGATCATTGATCAAGATATGCATCGGGTCATAAAAACAAGACTCGGCATCTGCAAATGAAACGCCATGCTTCTTCTGATTCGTCTTGGCTTTTGCTGGATCCCACACAAAGCTAAGCATCACTAACCCCGCTTGATGCCCACAAAAAGGCATTATTTAATAATTATATTATAATTATTTGCATGGGACGAGTAGTTTTTCCCGTTATGGGAAAAACCATACGTGATTTATCCGTGCGCGTTTGAGTTTAGTCGGGAAACTACGGGATCAGGCAGGATGAGGCATGAAGGTTAACTTACTGACATTATTAAATCTTGTCGTGATTCAAACGTCTTACGCTCTCTGAATTTCGTCTCCAGGTGGGGCCGCCATTGCAAGCAGTATTCGAACCACTCTGCAAACCTCTCTTCCCCCGATGCCTTCCAGAAGGCGGCGGGACCTCCAGGACCATCCCCTCTGACCGTTTAAGCACCTTCAAGTCGATCGAAAAGTCTCCTTTACCCATCCGGTAATGGACGCGGATACTAGCGGGCAAAATTTCAATACCCTTAATTAACGTCGTAACGATCCGAGCTTTTAGGGCATCATCAGCGCCATCAAGGCCATGCCTGATTTTTTGAAGTAAACTCGTATAGTCCGAAAACTCTACGGGCGGATTAAGGGTCTGGTAAGCAGACAACTCATTTAATTCAGCCTGAAGCTCTGACTTTTCAAGTTCCAGCTTTTTCATCTGCTCAAATATCGGCATGGGTGACATCTCTGGTGGAAGCTTGGTCAAATGCTCTGCCGTTGCCTCTAGCTGACGTTTGATTATATCAAGGCGTCCTCGCAGCCTTTTAAACTCCGCGTCACTCGAATGCGCGTTTTGCGCCTCCTGAGCCGCCGCCCATAGGTCTTTGGCAATGCGGTCATCTTCAAGTAAATCAATGGCGATTTGCCAAACGGCAGGTTCGACGAGTTTGGCTTGGATGCGTTTAGGATTAGCACAGGTAATTTTGGCGTCGGGATTAAATGCATTTTTCCGAATGCTCCACCCATGCTCGTAGTAAGGCACTTTGCCAGAATTTCCGTTAGCAGATTTTCCTAGCATCGAGTCGCCACACTCACCGCAGTGGACGAGACCTGACAGTAAATATGGATAGCGATTGGCGCGATTTCGTTTATCGCGTCGGTAATTGGCAGCCAAGATTGCTTGCGCGCGGTAGAATGTATCGCGGTCAATTATGGGCTCCCAGATGGCTTTTACAATCTTGGTCTCACCAGCCTCGGCGTATGATCTATAGCCGGTGTAGGTCAGGTTTTTCATCACTGCATTAAGCCCGCCGCAGGTAAAAAAACTAAGCCTTGGGCAGGCACCCCCTCCGCGCCGCTTAGACGGGATATTAAACCGCATTTGATTAAGTGCCTGCCCAGCTCCAGCAAGAGTCCCATGCTGAAGAAGAGCATCAAACATCGCACGCACAATGACGGCCTCGTGCTCGACGATTTGAAGATTCCCTCGCTGCACGGGATCATGCGTGTAACCTAACGGAATAGATCCCCCGTTCGATAGACCACGCTTAGCTCTAGCCAGAAGGTTCGCTTTGACGCGCTCTGAAATCTGCCGCCTCTCAAACTGTGCGATATTAGCGACTGTAAATAACACCATTTCACCAGCGGCGGTCGACGTATCAAATTGCTCCCTCAGACTTTGAAACTGGCAGCCATGACGCTGCATCAGTTCCCAGATCTGACAGAAATCTTTGAGAGACCGAGACAATCGACTGATCTCCGTCACCATCACAAATGTGACCTCTTTTGCTGCGATAGCAGCTAGAAGCTTTTGCAGTTCGCTGCGCTTAGTGTCCTTGCCTGACTTTGCGCGGTCGACGTAAACCTGTGTCACCTCGCCAACGAGACCATCCATGTTTTTAAGATCCACGTGGGCCCGAAGACGATGCTCTTGGCTTTTGATTGAGCCTTCGGGGTTACTGGCCTGTTCTTCTGTGGAGACGCGGATATAAAGTGCAATTTTATGGGGAGATTGGGATTTTTGATTTAGACGCTTCATTGTTGGAACTCCTTCTTTTTGGGGAGTTCCGGTGACGTGGGAGAGATTTTTTGAGTGCGCTGGGACTTCGCACTAAAATGAGAATAAATGAAGCGTCCCAAATCAGCAAGCTCACGATTAAACAATTCACCTTCGCTGCATGCCACCACCTCTGGCGGATGCAACATCTTCCAACGGACCATATTCACCTCTGACAATCATGACGCGGATCCTTTTAGCTGGATGCCTTGAAGTGACGAATTTTTAATACCTTGCGCGTGACGTATGGCGAGACCCCTTAAATATAGGGGTCATCAAAACTTTTATTTTTTGAGGACGATTTTAGAATTCGAAAATTATTGCTCAATTTGGCGCAAGACTCAGGGCCGGCCCAGTGTGGGCAATGGCTTTTCCATGGCTCAAAGTGAGCAGATTTTGAGGTGGATTTTGTGAAATTGGTCTTGTTGGAAGAGTCGTCAGAATTCATCGGTAGGTCCATTTCTATTTTACCGAATGAGTGACACGTAAGGAAAGTC
>JBIIGV010000175.1:0-5025 GCA_044236265.1 Oligoflexales bacterium | reverse complement strand
AAGTTCCGCCAATGCCAATGCTGATATTGTGCTTGCACCACCGCGCATATTTTTGACTTTATTTTTGAAGCAGGTTCTTGCTTCAAACCATGTTGCAAGTGCATCACCCATACCAGCGACAAGTAACCTTGCTGGAGCTTTGGCGACCACGCTGGAATCAACCAGCACAAGATCAGGGTTACGGCGAAGGATCCTGTACTCCGAAACCTCGCCGTTTGCGTGATAGACAACAGAAAGCGCGCTGCAAGGGGCATCACTGGAAGCAAGGGTGGGAGCGCTGCAAAATCCAAGATCTAGTGCCGCAGCTGCAGCGCGACCAGCATCTAATACCTTTCCCCCTCCGCATGCCACGATCACATCGATTCGATGTTGTTTTGCGGTGTTTTCAATTGCAGTAATTTCCTCCGCCGTGCATTCGCCACCAAATGAGTGGACGCCGTAGTTTAAACCAGCAGCTGAGAAGGTTTCACGCCAGACCTCTGCAAGCAGTCGTTCTGCGCTTGAACTGGCAACAAGGAGAACAGGACCAGAGAACCCGAGATACTTGAGTTCCTCAGCTAGTTGACGAGTAGCCTCGGGGCCTTGGATGTAACGCCCTGGAGCGGAAAAAACTGCAAGTGACGACATAGGCATGGCTTTCTGCGGAAGAAGATAGCGAGTTTAGTCACCAATGCTTCCGTCTTGATCTATTTTGATTTTAATTGGTCGCTGTGCATGTGGTGATTGTCTAGTAGCTTTGTTACAAAGCACGATTAGCTGGGTGCATTCCAAGATCAACACGCCATTCTAAATCTCGGTAGCAAGCAAATTAGCCGGCATTAAAATTTGAAGTGTTTGATTCTCTCGCCTTTAGCGCCAATTTCCGTCATGGCCTGGATGCCGATTTCAATATGAAGATCGACAAACTCGCTGGTCACTTTTTTATCACTTTCTTCGGTTTTGACACCGTCGGGCGTCATGGGCACGTCTGAAACCAATAAAAGGGCTCCCCGCGGAATGTCATTTGCAAAGCCAACAGAGAAAATCGTCGCGGTTTCCATGTCAATGGCGATGGGCTTGAGTTTGCGTAATCGCTCTTTGAAGCCAACATCGTGCTCCCAGACTCGACGATTGGTGGTGTACACAACGCCGGTACGATACTCTAAACCGTGTTCAATCAGCTTATCTGATACAAACTTGTGCAATTTGAAAGACGGCATGGCCGGTACTTCCGGTGGCAGGTAGTCGTTGCTCGTTCCCTCGCCCCGAATGGCGGCCATGGGGAGAATGAAATGGCCAATTTCAGTTGAGTGCTTGAGCCCGCCACATTTGCCTAGAAACAGAACTGCTTTAGGGCGAATGGCTGTCAATAGATCCATGACTGTGGCCGCATTGGCCGAGCCCATTCCAAAGTTAATAATCGATAGTCCGTCATCGTTTGTTGAGGTTTGCATAGCTTTATCCAAGCCGCGCACCTGAGATTTAAACTTATTGGCAAAAATTGACACATAGTTGCCGAAGTTAGTTAACAGAACATAATCCCCAAATTCTTCCATGGGGGTACCCGTGTACCGTGGTAGCCAATTTCTAACGATCTCGTCTTTTGTATGCATGGATCCTTTTGACCTCGTCCAAAATCAATCTATCACTGTCAAAAGTGGTAGAAGATGTAGTCCAATTCTAGCTTTTGTATCATTATAAGGGATCGGACTAGAAAAATACATGTTCCGCTGGTGGTCAGGTGCCTTATGACAAGAAAAAAAAATAAATACTCGCGATCAGGTACTGGGCGATCATTTGATCCTGTTGCAATCCCGCGGGAGATGTGGCGCCTAGGAACGGGATGGGTGACGTTTGCGTCCATTGGTATTCCCTGGCGTTTGGCGCGTGCGGTCGTTCATGATTCATCATTGGTGCCTTGGGGTGATGGTAAGGTGTTTGCCATAGTCGGGGAGGCCTTACTGTCGGTTATTGATGCTTGGGGCCCGCTTTATGGCAAAGCCATGCAGGTTTGGTTGTCGCGCCTGAACAAGGACGCGCAGCCAGTGATTGAGGCGCTCAATCTTGATCGAGTTTATGGAGATTGGCCTCCCATGCACTGGATGGAAGTGCAGGGGATTCTTGATCGTGAAATACCGAACTGGCGAGATGAGCTCATTGTGGATTCACGTCCAATCGGTGTTGCCAGTATGTCGCAAGTCCACGGCGCCACGGACTTTAGCGGTGACAAATGGGTGGTCAAGTTACTGAAACCCTCTGCTCGCAGTCGCATGACGGAGTCCATCGCAGCTCTTGAGACGGCGATTTCCATCGCTGAGCCACTGGCTGTGACTAGAGTGTCCAGACGCTTTCTCGCAGATGTGCGTGATCTTTGCGATGGTCTGCGACGAGAGATGGACCTTGAGCATGAACGCAAAACTATGGTGCGCGCTCAGGAGTTCATTCTTTCAAAGCGACAGAAGTCTCTGCGCGTACCCATGATTCATCCACGTCTTGGTAGTCGTCAGGTGATCGTGATGGAGCGCCTTGAGGGTATCAAGTTAAGTGATATTGTTTCGGGTAAAGTCGAAGTTCCTGAACAAAAGCGAAAAAACCTGGCGAAGCGATTATTGAGTGAACTACTTGTTCAGATCTTTGAATGGGGTCTTTTCCATGCAGATCCTCATGCAGGTAATTTGATGCTTCTTGAGGATGGAACAGTTGGCCTCTATGATTGGGGACTTGCTGGCGAATTGCTGGATTCTGATCGCAAATTTATTGCCGGTATTCTCAAGGCCGTCATGGCATTGGACATTGAGAAGCTCATTGATGTTCTTGCTGATATGGGTCAGCAGGCTCAAGGCAAAATTCCAGAGCGGGAAAAGATTCGCGCGGAACTACATAAACTTGTAAAAATTGTCGATGACGCCAAAGCTTCTGGTGGTGAGATGCCCTCACTGAATACACTTGTCGATGCCGCACTCGAAGGCGCAGATCGAATGGGAATCCCCATTCCAAGTGGACTTTTAATGATGGCCAAGAGTTTACTGACCGTTGAGGGTCTGGCGCGCGGTATTGATGCGGACGTTCCCTTAGCCCGGGTTGCTGGTCCCGTATTATTTAGAGCTGCTGATCCCGGATTTTCGGATTTTGTCGCTCTTGCCAAGCAGCTACCAAATATTCTTGGTCGCTACATGCGGAAGGATTAATTCTTTGAGACTAAGTATGCCTAAATCTATTTTTTGTTTTTTTGTGGTCCTTTGTTTGTCCGTCCCACAGGCGGCAAGAGCTTTTGATGGTTTGGGTATTATGGGTGATAGCAGCTCGACAGCAGCAGGCTCCCATCCAAAACTCGAATTCGATTCTAAAAATCTATGGGATGTTTTTTCTGGCAAGATCGACTTGGTGGTAGATAAGTCCATGGTCCCTGCCGATTTCCTTGGGGACGTCACAGAAGACATCCCAGCCCCACCAAAGCGAATTGGACCAGCACGTCGAGAAAATGATGGCGGGAGTGGTTGGATTTGGCATCACCTATCCCAAAATATCTCGGCTCGCACGTTAGAATCCCATGCGCTCTCTTATGGTTATTTGCTAGGTCGTAGGCTTCGCATCCCACCTGAGGATATTTTACTGGCCGGTGAGAATGGATCCACAACAGCCCATGCTTGGACCCATGCTGCTCGTTTAATTGATGCTCGTCAGGGCGATTTACCGTCAAAAGTCATATTTTTTTACACGGGAAATGACTTGTGTGCGATGCAGATGGCTGGAGTCACCACTCCCGATGATTACGGCAGTGAGCTTCTCAAAGGCATGAAATATTTGGCTTTGAATGGTCATGCGGCGAGTCGAGGTACAAAAATATTTATCCCAGGTTTTTTAAGCGTGACCAGCCTGTTGCATGAACCGTCGATTCTTGCCAAAAAAATTAAACTCTATGGCGAAGAACTGACCTGCCAAGAGGCTCGTAAGCGGTATTTCACTCGAGATCCCAAGTCAGCACCGCCAGTGGAGATAACTGATCCGCGATATGTTTATTTTAGTGAGATGATGCCACCGAGCCCGGTAAAGTTCTGTCAGACTTTGTTTGGTCCAGGTTGGGATGATTCTGCGCAAGTATCGCAGCTTGCCAACCGTATTCGTTCATTTCGCGAGATCCAGAAAAAAGTCGTCGATGAGTTTAATGACTGGCGCGGCAAGAAGTTGCCTGCAAAATCATTTGAGGCGGTCTATGTCGCTGCCACAGAGGGTCTTAGTTTCGGTGCAGCAGATGTCGGCGCAGACTGCTTTCATCTCTCTGCACAGGGTCAGGCTAAGATTGCTAGCGCCCTTTATTCAGTCATAAAGCCTTGACCTAAACTACCGTAAGCGGCTGGTTAGCCTTGAGGTAAAGGCCCGAAATTATTTGTAAATGGGTTTCTATTCCCGGCACAAATTCTCTTGCCTGTAACGGGCATGTTGCTTTATAGTCTGGGTCCTTCGTTTCCAGGCTCGGATGGCGGAACAGGTAGACGCAGTGGATTCAAAATCCACCGTTCGCAAGGACATGTGAGTTCGATTCTCACTCCGAGCACTTTAATTTCCTATCTATTTATGACTTACGTGCAGTCCACAGGGGTCTTTTCTGCGGATTTGTCAGGAAATGTGAGATTGCTGTCAGCACACGCGGGAATGTCTGTTGCTGAGCCACAAACCTTTCCAGCGTGAATTTGGTACTCAGCGGAGCCACTTTCGCCGCCAGAGAATTTCTTGCCAAGAAAGAAAGGGATAAGAACGGTTTTGCTGCCAAGTGCCGCCGAGGTTGTTGTCTCAGCGCATTGATCTAATACAGCATCGACTCCAATTTTTGTTTTTATATTTTCCTTCACCTGCCTAATATTGCTTTCAATCGAGCTTGTATTAAAATTTGCCGCCGTAAATGCTGCAACAACATCTGCTTCGGTGCAAGGAGCCTTGATTTTAAAACTATCCAAACATACGCCGGTGATTCGATTAAACACCTTGCCAGCTGCATTACATTTGGTAGCAGCCTCGGTACCGAGGATTTTTGCCCAACATTTCTCA
>JBIIGV010000080.1:0-12647 GCA_044236265.1 Oligoflexales bacterium | reverse complement strand
CAGTGCCAGTCTGTTCGGTAGCAGGTTTGCAGAAGTTGTTGGCTGCTGTTGGTACGCAGCCGGAGTTCGTGTCAGTTACAATCGTTGGTCTCTTTGTATCAGTTTTTGAACCTGATCCCGCGTCCTGAGATTGTGGAGCCGAGCAGCTGAAGTGAAGTGCTGCAGCAAAAAGGATTAGAGAAACCATGCTGAATGTATTTTGAGATTTCATTTGGGTGCCCCTTTAGAGCTCGTATCGGTCATCCGTTCGAAGGATTTGAGTTCCTTCACATCGTTGATTGATAAAATCAATAAATCCGGGCGGTTGACGGAGTCTGGTATTGGCCTTTTGCAATATAAAAATCCGAGGAATTTGGACGGCGCTGCTTGAACGGGTGCCGATCCTCGCATTAAACTGGTAACTGAAACTTTTACATTTATTGCCAGGTTGACTATGAATGATTGGTTTGAGGTTGAGGCAAAGGGCGAAAGATCTCCCAAGAGCAAATGGCTTTTGATCGAGGAGTCCCCGTTCGTCCGTGCACAGTTCAAAGAGGCTTTTTCCTCTCAGGCATTCGAGCTTTTGGAGGCAAAGGATATTTTGCGTGCTGCCGACTTACTGTCGACGCATCAAGTTCAGTTGATTATTTGCGACATTAATTTGTTGAGGATGAATGGGGTCGCTCTCGTGGAGAGCATACGCAGGAGTTCTCAAGGGATGATTCCCCTATATATCCTTTCAGAGGCGACGAAAGTTGATATGTTGGATGAGTCGGAAAAATTTGGCGCAGTGGGCTGGCTAACAAAGCCACCCGTTGCCAAAGAAATCGCAGCGATCATAAAGAAAATTTAAGACTCAGTGGAGCTTAAAAAACGCGGTCTCTCAGAGCTTTCGATTGATTGGCTGGCATAGCCTTTGAGATCGAACCCCAGTATGCTTTGGTTTCCTGGTGGCTTGCTGCAAGTTTATTTGCAATCTGAGTCGCTCGAGGATCGTCCAGCTTAGCAAGAGTTTCGAGAATTCTCTCATAGACAAATAGCGGGTTCCCGTTGCGGGTGTTACGGGGGTCTACATAAGCATTTTGTAGTGCGACCAATAGCTCGGCTGATGCTCGACCGGCATAGCGCTTGCCGATACTCGTAGCAGCCTCAGCGCGAATAACCATGGCGTTATCGAGCAGGGCATCTAGTAGCACTCCTTTGCAGAAACTTTCCTTGAGCCCGCCTCCGCAGCGCTTGATCCAACCCATGCGCCACTGCCACGACCAATCACGGAGACTTTTAGCACCGCGATCTTTCTGAAATTTCCAGAACTTCAGGGCTTCACTATCTGTCATCTTGTGAAAATGCTGCCACTCTGCCTTGTTCGGCGGAACTTTTGGATCAAAGGCTTGAAGGTCCTCGTTGGCTCGAAGAGCTGAGGCGTGTCCGAAAATGATGACCGCGAGGGTGATGAGACAGGATTGGGCTTTCTTTGTTTTCACTTTTACAACCCCCTAAAATAAATGAACTAATTAAAATAATTTTAGTTTTTCCTAAAGAGCTTTATCAAAGTTCCGATCCCTCGTGTGCGTGGAAGGTTTTTTGGCCGTCTTGGCCAGAAGACCCCGTCGTAAAAGGCTTCGAGGAGGCGCGTTATGAGCGAACAAAACTGGTTTGTGTATCAAGGCAATCAACAATTGGGCCCCTTTTCAACAGGTCAGGTCGTCCAAATGATTGATAGTAAGATGATCGCTCAAGATGCGTACCTTTTCAAGGTCGGTTGGAAGGATTGGCGCCCCCACGAGGATTGTATGGAGGAGCTAGGCTTGAAAGGCTCCCCAGCGGCGAAGCCTGCAAGTGCTGAGCGCCGTAGCGCCGCACCGCGAGCGACGATTCAAGGCCGGGTCATTGTTCACAACAATGGACAAATGATTATCGGAAGCGGTGTGAATATTTCATCCACAGGAATCTTCGTGGAGACGAAAGATCAAATGTTCACGGTTGGCGAGAAGTTGAAACTTTCCGTCCGTATTGATGGTTTTGTGAAAGCCTTCAATGTTGTGGCGCGTGTGGTCAGGTACAACTCTGACCCTCGTTTTCCAGTCGGGTTCGGGCTGAGTTTCGAGAGCCTGGATCGCGGCATAACAGATGAAATTGACAAGATGGTGGCCTCCAAACGGAGCTCATCAGCAATCAAGGTATCTTGAGTTTCCATTAGGGTGCCTTCGTGCCCTGGTATTTCTGAGCCGTTGTGCTCTATGAGGTCAGACTATGGTTTCCGCTAAATCGAAAAAAGCAATGACATGGAAGAACCTGACAGATGTTGGGTCGGCCAAAAAGCTTGTAGATGTGGGCTACTTGTTGCCATGGTCAGAGGGGCGTTCAGTGGTCAAAGTGCTAGGTGAAGAAGGTTCCTGCGACCTGGTGCGCTATATCGCCATTCGACTTGCAGATCGATATTCAGATCGTTTGGCAGCCGAAATTTTGGTGGAATCGTTGTACGCAGTGTTGACAGCTGCTAGCAATGAGAAGGTCATGATTGCATTTTTGGAGGAGCTGTTCGACAGCGATCAATTTGAAAATGTGACCCGACATCTGGTGGAGATTTCACTCGGTGGCGAGGTGGGCGAAGACGACTTATCCAAAGCAGTTGTGTCAGCTGCGGTGGCTTTGATTTGTGAGATTGGATTGAATATCCAGAGAATCGAAGACGAAGACCCAGGGCGGATCGATCGCGCGAAGGCTTTAAGTGATCACATTGCCGCTTACTTGTTGAGTGTCAGCAACACAAACGTCCAAGCCGTGCGGTTGAGTCTCCTGAGATATTTCAGTCAGACGGAGTACGGTATCTCTGGCAAAACGAATTACACGCGATTAATGGTGAGATTTGGGCACTCTATTATGGAGTCCCTCTTCCAGCAATTGTTTGTCAAAAAGAGCGAGCGCGTGGCAGTTCAATTCTTATTGGAAAATTTGCCCTGCGCTTTGGAGGCGGGTAGTGATACCCAAAAAATCATCCACGAGACATTTAAGCAGCACATGTTCAAAGAGTCTGAGCGCTTCTGCTTGTTCATGCACGAACTTGGCAGCCATCTCATGTCTCTAGGCAGTGAGTCGGAATTGTGTCCCGCGGCACAGTCTTTTGCACGGCATTTGATTGCACTATTTAAAGTGACAAGTGACTTGGGTCACAAAGAGTTAGCTCGCGAGGTCTTACAGGAGCTCCACAAATTTGGACCTTTTGGCGATGTTCGTCACTGGATTCGATCTCTAGAATCATCGGCAGAAATTCGCAGAACGTTCCGCGAGCTTGCGACTGATTACCGGGTCAAAATTGTGGAAACAGGTAAGTCAGGCAAAGTGGTTAGTCAGTTCCGAATGTCCAAACGCGGGCGTAAGCCGAGCTTGTCGAAAGGGGACTTTGGGTTCCTTGAACAAGTGACGACTCTGGGTGACTACGAAGTTCGCTACTCTGCCTAGATTGCAGTATTATTGGGCTCCGCCCTCTGCGGGCTGGGTCTGATTGAGCTCAGGTTCGCTAATCACTCCAGGCTTTGCTTTGATTTCGGAGTCCTGAGATACCGGGAAATCAATCGAAGTTTTGGCTCCGACGACGTCGCGAATAAACCATGCCCCTTTTTCTTTTATCAAGGCCACAGTGTTTTCTGTCTGAACCATGGGTGCAGCGCTGGAGTCTGCGGGGCGTTGGTCAGCGACGCCTAGGTCCTTGTATTTAAGTCTGAAGGTGATCTCTGTTTCGCGAGGAGTTCGATCCCGACGTTCGATGACAGCGTAAGATTCAATTTCGTAGTGGCGACGGATATAGGCATTCATGATGGTGTCTTCTGAGGCTGCGTTGATGGCATCCTTGAGTCTACCTGTCGTGTACTGAGCCAAGTTTTCTCGCTCGGATACGCGCTTCATGTTTAGTGCTGTGTTCAAGTACGACTCAACGACTTTCTCAGGCGCCATTGTTTGGCGTTCGCTGCCACAGCTTTTGGTGCAGCCAGTTATGACAAGCGCTATCGTAAGAAGATGGGTGAGGGTTGTTCTCAGCATCGACGAACTCCTTTTAACACATTCCAAAGCAAACAATCGTCAATTTCTGCAATTAATACTACCACATCTAGGGCGTTCCTGCAGCTGTGGGGGTCGGCTTGGTGCCTGAAGCGGATCTTTGCCGTTCAAGTTCCTGACCTAGAGTCATTTTGGGTAATTTCGTTGGGACACCTGACGCCGGACGCTCTTTTACCCTCCGATAGCGGTAGACGCCGTCGCTTCCAGTCTCGCCGGTTGAAGCTGTCTCCGCAGATTTTGGCGATGGGGACTTGCTTGTCGACTCTAGAGACGGTGACGAGGAAGGCTGACCTTGCTCTTCGGTGGTGGGGGAGTGAATGCGCGATTTGCGGGTTCTCTGGCCACCGACAAGTGGTAACGGTTTGACCTCAGGAGTCTCCTGATTCTGGGCGGCTTCCTGGAAGGACGTTTCAAATGAACTCACGTCCCCGGACTCCCACTCCCTCAAGGTAAATTTTCTGGCTTTTGAGAGGTAGTCTATGTCAGAGTTGATGCCATATAGGCGGTCATCAATAAGAACCATAGTCGGAGATTCACTGTAAAAAGCTTTTGGTTTGATGGCTACCGGTATATTGACCTGCTTCAGGTAGCCTAATCTGGACAAGATGTGTGTCGCCTTGTCTTTGCCAATCAAAACGCTAACGTTAACTTTCCGATACTGGGCAATATAAAGCGAGGAAACAACTTCTGCATCAGTTAGAAAGTTTGTTGATAGCCAGACCCGCTTGGATGCCCCGCTAATGCGAGATAGTAACTCAGACCTTGTATTTGCAAACGAATCGAATTCGATAACGGCTGGCTTGCTAGCCTCTTCTGCCATGGATTGAGAACTAAGGGTTCCCGCAATGACTATCGACTGAATGAGACGAAGCATCCCACAAAAGCGGTGTTTCATGTCGATGTCCCTTTCCACTTCACGATGAAGGCACCGAATCCATCCATGTTGTCTTGGTTGCCTGCATAAATCATCAAAATGTTATCTCGCGTCACATAACGTTTAAAGTAGTCAGGCAGTCGCGACACGGGGCTGACAATCTCGACTTTAGTGCCAAAGTGTTCCTTGATCCATTTCAGTTGGAGCTCGGTTTCGTCAGTCTCAAAACTACAGACTGAGTAGATCATCTCGCCGCCAGGCTTTAGCATCGACATAGCATGCTCAATCATCACGCGCTGTTGTTTGACCATGTCTTTAATACCAGCTTCTGTTTTATGCCATTTGCCTTCAGGATGGCGTCTAAGTACCCCAAGTCCTGTGCAGGGGGCATCTAGTAAAACTCTATCGACAGGTTGGCTGGGTTTAAATTCCAGAAAATCCTTGAAAACCCATTCAATCTGATCGTCGCAGCCTAAACGTTTTGCGGTCTCACGCGCTCGTTCCATCTGCGTTTCACTTTTTTCCACGGCAATAATTTTACACGACGCGTCAGATAGCTCGCGCATGTGGGTTAATTTACCCCCTGGACCAGCAGCGGCGTCCACCACAGTGATATTATTTTGTAGTCCAACGAGATGCGGTATCAGCTGGGAGGCCTGATCTTGAATTGTGTAAAAGCCTTGTCCAAATAGCCCCTCACGTCCAAGGTCCGGATGCTTTTTGAGAATGAGACAGCCTTTCAAGCTGGCTCGTTCAGACTGCACCTGCTCGTCTCGGAGAAGCTGTTCTTGTAGATCCTGAGGCTTGATTTTCTTGCTATTGACACGGATGAAGAGGGGAGGTGGTTGCTGGTTGCCGTCCAGCATGGTCTCCATTCTCTCGAAGTTGAATCGATCAAACCATCGCGCTACAAGCCAATCTGGATGCGAAAATTGCAGCGCAAGATATTCAACGGGCTTTGCTTTCTTGTCTGGCTTTGTAAAGTATTCCGCGCGACGTGCAATCTGCCGAAGAACCCCGTTCACAAAAGGCACTGCGGAGGCTTCCCCCTTTTGGCGCACATATTCGACGCTCTCGTTTACTGCTGCACGATCAGGAATGCGATCCATGTAAAATATTTGGTAAGTACCGAGAATGAGAGCAGCTCGCACTTGGGATGATACCGTCTTGAGATCTCGTTTCTTGGCCGTGTGCTGAAGAATCCAATAAATCTTTTTGTACCATCGTAGTCCACCAAACAATATTTCTTTGGTGAGATTACGGTCGATTCTCTTAAGGTCTTTGGCATTTGCAGAATAGAGTTCTTCTAGAACTTCGTCTGGCTTGCGATTTTGCTCCATGACGGCCACGAAGGCGTCAAATGCAATGAGGCGGGACATGGTAACTTTGGCGCTCAAGGTGCTTATTTCTCCAAGGTACTAGCTCACGCCAATCCGATCTGCGATTTTGGCTTATCATTATTGTACGTTATCCCTGATGGTGTGGATAGTTAGGAGCCACCATCTGCTAGAGTTTTTGATCAAGCACATGACATTCATTGAAAAACTGGGCTAAAATTTCGAAGTTCCAATTTAAATGACAGGGGGTGAGGGATGAAGCTTGGGTTTTTCATGGCAGTCTCGCTGTGCGTAAGTCTTTTCTCTATTTCAACTTTGGGTCTTTCGGGAACAAATGCGTGTTACTACCCAGCCCAAAAATTTTGCGTTGAGGACGGCGGGGAGTTTGTTGAATCTGATTGTGGGGCTGATGGTGGAGAGGAAGTGGAGCAATGCCCAGAGGAGTATCGATTGGGAAGTTGCACAATCGACAAACAAGGAAAAAAAGTAATCGTTCGCTACTATCAAGGAACACAAATCAACCCAAGACAGTCATGTCGTGGGTTTGGTGGCGTCTATATTCCTGACTAAGGTCGGAGGATGACGCGCTGATCTAATAGAGTACCGATTTGTAGAGATTGAAGGTTTTTTCAACCATGGTGTCAGAGCTGCAGGAGCTTAGTGCCCACGTGTGGCCTTGCTCAGCAAGTTTTTTTCGCAGCGCAGGGTCAACAGCGAGATCAAGAAAAAGACTGTAAAGGCTTTCGGCATCACCCGGTGGTGCCAGCAGTCCCGTTTGTCCGTGACGAATCAGCTCCGGGATACCCTCAACAGAGCTGCCCACGACAGCAGTTTTAGCCATCATGGCTTCGACAATTGTACTGCCGAGTCCCTCGGAAAGACTTGGGATGGCAAATACATCGCTGCCGAGTAGAAGTCGCGGCACATCTTTGCAAAAACCTGGCATGACCAAATGACCGCTCTCTAGCATGGCGCGTCCTGCAACTTTGAGTTTGGAGCTGAGTGGTCCTTCTCCAGCAATGATCAATCTTGCCCCGGGACGCTCTCTCACCAACGTGCGAAAACCTTCAATGAGAATAAAAAGTCCCTTATCTGGCACTAACCTTGAGGCCGAGAGAATAAAAAAGTCACCATCTGGGGCAAGCCCCTTCATGCGAAGGAGTTCCGCTCGCGCTTCGTCGCGCACGTGCTCGTCACAAGGGAATGGTTTTTTTGAACTACGAATCGTCGTGATACGACCTGGCTCAATGCCTCCACGCTGCAAAACAGACTTAATGTAGTCAGAGACGGCAATAAAGCGATCTACCGCAGGACCTGTGAACTTGACTCTGGATAACCAGTTGCTGCGAATTTTTGCCGGAATACGTCGATGAACCACCAGTGTTATCTGCGGCATGAATAATGTCTTAACCCAGTAAGCAAAGGTGTGACTCTTTCCACAGTGGGTATGAAGAATTTGAATTTTGTTTTTTAAACAATAGTTCCGTAGGCGAATCATGGCCAGCGGATTAAGCGCTCCCGATCGTGGGAGCTGGCAGTAGCCAGAAATATTTTGTCGAACCTTATACCAGAGCTTTGAGTTTTTGGGAGATGCCAGAAAGTGTTCGATCGGAAGATTCGCAGAGTCTCTGATAAGGGTTGTGATCTGACTTTGACCACCGCCCCAGACTTCCGAACTGTCAATGTGTAGAACGCGAATTTTACTCATACTGGTCAATTATACAAAACCGGGTACATGTAACAAGTACACGTACCCGGTTTCTTCAACTCACTTTAGGAGCAAATAGCGTTAGCTATTTGTGCCTTGGGCGCGGGTGAAGGCTTCAGCAAATGCTGTCTTGGAGCCAGAAGCAGCGCCAATGTATTGCTTCAGTTCTTCGCCGTCGAGGCCCTTGATGGCTGCCTTGCGGCTTAAGGAGAAGCGACGCTCGTCTGCATCTGTTGCAAGAACAACAAACTCAACTTCATCGCCTTCTTTCACAGCGTCTTCAGTCTTGGCAACTTGGCCGTCAGCAAGTTCACTAATGTGAATCATGCCTTCAACGCCTGGAGCGATTTCAACGAATGCGCCGAAATCAGCAACTTTGGTGACTTTGCCTTTGCCTTTGGAGCCAGCTGGATGTGCTTTTGCAACTGCTAGCCATGGATCTTCCGTCAGTTGCTTGATGCCAAGGGAGAACTTCTCACCTTCAGTATCAATGCTGAGGACTTTTGCTTCAACTTCGTCGCCCTTCTTGTAAAGGTCGCTTGGATGCTTGATGCGGTCTGTCCAGCTGATGTCGGAGATGTGGATCAAGCCATCGATGCCGTCTTCGATACCAACGAATACACCGAAGTCTGTGATGTTACGGATTTTGCCGCGGATAACGTCACCAACTTGGTATTTCTCTTTTACGACTTCCCATGGATTTGGTTCCATTTGCTTCATGCCAAGGCTGATACGACGGTTTTCAACGTCGATTGCCAAGATCACCACTTCAACTTCGTCACCGATGTTGACGACTTTGCTTGGGTGGCGAACGCGCTTGGACCAGCTCATTTCAGAGACGTGGATCAAGCCTTCGATGCCGCCTTCAAGCTCAACGAATGCGCCGTAATCAGTCAAGCTGACAACTTTGCCTTTGGTCTTGGCGCCAACGGAGTATTTGCCTCCAGCGACAACCCAAGGATCATTGAGAAGTTGCTTGTAGCCAAGGCTAACGCGCTGACGACCTTCGTCGTAGCTAAGAACCTTAACTTCAATTTCCTGACCAACTTCAAATAGCTCGCTTGGGTGGTTGATGCGACCCCAGCTCATATCTGTGATGTGCAGAAGACCATCGATTCCACCAAGGTCGATGAACGCACCGTAATCGGTGATGTTCTTGACGATACCCTTGAGAGATGCGCCTTCTTTGATGTTGCCAAGAGTCGACGCGCGGAGCTTCTCACGATCTTGCTCAAGTAATACGCGGCGAGAAAGAACGATATTGCCACGCTTCTTGTTGAACTTGATGATTTTGAATTGGAGTTTGCCGCCGATAAGTTTGTCGAGGTTGCGGACAGGGCGAAGGTCAACTTGCGATCCTGGAAGGAATGCTTTGACGCCGATATCCACAGAAAGACCGCCTTTGACGCGGCTCATGATTGTACCTTCAACAATTTCGTTAGCTTCAAACGCTTCAGCAATGCGGTCCCAAGCGCGAAGCATTTCTGCGCGCTCACGGCTAAGAACCATCTCACCAGCGTGATCTTCAAAGCGATCAAGATAAACTTCGACAGTTTCGCCGACTTTCGGGCAAGCAGCGCCGAACTCGTGCTTTGGAACTTCGCCTTCGGACTTGTGACCGATGTCGATGACGATGCCGTCGTCTGTTAGACGAACGACGAGACCCTTAACGATCATTCCTTCTTTAACTTCGGAGGTCGTTGGGTTGCCGGCTAGCATTTTCGCGAAATCGGAAGTAAGGCGAGTGTCTGCCTCAAAACCTGTGTCTTCATCTTCCCAGCGAATGCCTTTGATACCGGACTTGGTTGTTTCTTGTAACATGCTCTAAACTTCTTTCTTTCCATCAAGGGGTTTCGACAACAGGTCATTCTGTTGGCAGTGACTCAACGGAGCTCGGTTGATAGCACGTAATCCTCGGTAAAGTCAAAGTAAATCAGGGTTTTCAGAGCGTTTAGAGCAAGCTGCGGGACCCATGTTTTGGATCCCGTGCAGTTAGGCTAAATACCCGAAATAAATAACTTTGTTACCCCTCCTTGGTCTGATGATTGAAAACTCCCAGTTGCCCGGGGGCATGGCAAATGGCGATAATCTCTGGCATAATCAGAGTGTTCAGCTTTGAAAAATTTGGCTTCATGCAGGCGGGCTTACCTTGTTGCTCAGTCAGTGTTCGAGAATACTTTTAATCGTCCTTTTAGCGGGGTCATCAGCAGCTGCATTTGCTGCTGCGACTGCCGACATAAAGGTCGTTTGCCCAAATCCGCTACCCAAAGCCCCAACAAATCTCTCCCGTTCTGACACTTACAAAGACACCCCGTTTAAAGCGGGGGAAGTCAGCGAGTATGCTCTGTCTTGGATGGGTATGCTTGCCGGATATGGGACGATTGAGATTCAAGCGCCGCAGAAACTTGACGGCATCTGGCATCGAGCTTTCCACGTCGAGGGACGAACAGGAGATTGGTTCAAAGGAATCTATGTTGCCAACGATCGAGCCTCAGCCCTCGCACGTCCTTGGGATTGGGGTGTGACGAAATTTTATATTGAGCAGCAGGAGGGCAAGTTCCTCGGCAAAAGCTTTTCGATGAAGAAGTGGCTCGATTTCTCGCATGATCGCTGCAAGGTGTCTGAGAAAACCGAACAGCCAGGCAAGGCGCCCCACTTGATTGAGCGGGATGTTCAGTACGGCGCTGTCGATGTTATTGGAGCAACTTTAAAGCTGAGAACCTTCAACTATGTTCCAGGAAAAGCTGAGCGCTTTTTGGTCTATACGTCCGAGAAAAATTGGTACTTGGAAGCATCCCCAATCGCGGTTGAAAATGTCACGGTGCCTGCCGGCACTTTCAAGGCCATGAAAGTCAAGCTGCAGACGTTTATCGGTAAAGAGATGCAGCAAAAGGGTGATGTGTATGTTTGGATTGCCAATGATCCGCAACGCACTCTTGTTCAGGTACAGGGCGAAATTAAAATCGGCTCCGTGTACATGCGTCTTTCAAAGTACACTCCGGGGAGATAATCGGTGAAGCAACTGATTGCAGGACTTGGGCTTATCGTCCTGAGTTCCTCTGTAATGGCCAAAAATTCTGCCACTAAAACATCTCTAACGCCGCGCGAAATATTTAGAAAGACGGCGAGCCAATGGAGCGGAGAGATTTTTGTCTTACCCAAAAAAGGCAATTACATGCTTGAGGGTAAAGACTTTGAACCAAAGCGCTGGCACCCAAGCTCAATAAAAGGCGAACCGCTCGCACCTCATCCTCTCAATATGCACGGCGTTGCGTGGGACTACGATTTAAGAATTCCCATTGTCTTTTACGATCCATCGGGTCGCTGGATTCGGCCTGGTCAGTATCAAGAGTTGGCTGTACAGCAGGATATTGTTCCGACATTGGCCTCTATTCTTGACATACCGCCACCAGCTCAGCGTGGTGGACGTGTTCTGCGATCAGCACTTCTGAACAAGAGCGGAAAAACCTCGAGCGGTAGGCCTCCAAAAGCAATCGTTGTTTTTATTCAGGATCAGATGGGGCGCCAATTCCTGGAAGCTCATCCGGGTCGAGCAAAATTTTACGAGATGCTCATGGCGCAGGGAGCTCACTTTACCAATGGCAGTGTGGCTCATGTTGATGTTGAGACAAGCGTTGGTCACGCAGGAGTTGGCACGGGTACATGGCCCAGTGAACATGGTGTCGCCGGTAACAACTTTTTTCACAAAGGAATATGGCGTCAGCTTTACGCGTTTACGATGCAGACCGGGCCTGAAAGTAACGCGAGAGCAACAAACCCAGGTTTTTTCTTCACTCCGACGCTGTCAGATGTTTGGTCATTTACGAGAAAAAACAAACCTGTGATTCTCTCTGTAGCTCCTGCGCCTCGCGCGTCAATTGCCATGGCGGGACACGGCGCGCTTTTCAACGGCGGCGCGAAGACTTATGTCACGTGGTTGGATGAATTTGGAAGTGATGGGTTATGGACAACTGAAACGTCAAACTATCAAATGCCGCGAGCATTCATTGGCAATGGATTGATGCCATGGCTTAAAGAGATTGTAGACAAAAATGGGAAGTGGCGAGGACACCAGTTACTTCACATTGGTCGCAAGGAAGACGGATTACAGTTTGAAAATCGAATGGCGGGTACGTCCCCGGCTCTTGTTCGACAACAATCACATATGACATTAAAGGCCGTCGAAGAGCTTAAGGTTGGCCAAGATGATGAGACAGATCTGATTTGGATCAATATGAAGGCAACTGACAATTGTGGACATGCTTTTGGATTCGAGTCAGATGAGTGTGGCGATGTTCTTCAAGCTGCTGATGAAGAGGCAAAGAAGTTAGTGGGTCTGATAGAGAAACAGACGGCGGGTGAATTTCTTGTAGTGTTGACGGCAGACCATGGTGCCGCGCCCTTGCCAGAACTGAGCGGTGCCTACCGTCTTGATAGAACAAAATTACGATCTGATTTGAACAGGGAGTTTGATCGCCGTGATAACGGAATGGATGTTGTGCAAGTTATTACACACAGCCAAGTTTTCGTTAATGAACAGGAGTTAATGGCAAGTGGCTTTTCCATGAAAGATATTGCGAAATATTTACGAGCTTATAAAGCTAAGATGGAATTTCCTTACAACGCCCGTGCTGACTATTGGCTCAAAAAAGGTAAAGCTCAAGAGGCGACGTTTTTTGAAGATGTCGTG
>JBIIGV010000178.1:0-4885 GCA_044236265.1 Oligoflexales bacterium | reverse complement strand
CCTGCCACAAATGGTGCAAAGGTCCTAACAATCGGAATAAAGCGGGCGATGATAATCGTCTTGCCGCCATGCTTGTCATAAAACTTTTTTGTGTGAAGCAAATGCTTTTTGTTTAAAAAAATTCCGGAGTCTTCTTTGAAGACTTTGGGCCCCATGTATCTGCCAACTGAGTAGTTCACGGCGTCACCCAGAACTGCCGCCACAAACATCAAACCGATAAGGGCCCATACATTCAGTCCAGTCTCGGGGATTGCTGCGATAGCCCCTACTGCAAAAAGTAGTGAGTCCCCGGGAAGGAACGGCGTTATGACTAAACCAGTCTCGGCAAAGATAACTAAGAACAGAATGACGTAGGTCCATGAGCCTGCTTGTTGAACAATTGAACGCAGGTGCTGATCAAGATGCAAAAACAAATCGATAATTTGTTTGATAAGGTCCACGAAATGGTTGTCTCCCAATGATTTAAAGTTCATTATCTACCGGCAATTTGCTATTTTCAACGCCTTTTAGGTCTTAAATTTATCAGTTTTTCCGGGTAGTTAAGCTTTATTTGGCATCAAATCTCTTTCAATTAGGTCTCAAATCCCATGGAAACATTCGGAATTCATTGGTTTCGTCGTGATCTTCGCATTGCTGGGAACGCTGCCCTAAAACAGCAAGTGGACCGCCATAAAGGACGAGTGGTTGGGATATTTACGTTTGATGACAAGTTTTTGGGCAGACCAGATTTCAGCGTCAATCGTTTCCAATTTTTCCTCAAGTCTCTTGCCGCCCTGCGTGATGATCTGCGCAGTGCCGGTGGTGATTTACTGGTCTTAAGTAAAAGTCCAGACGATGGCTTTAAACTCATAAGCGAATGTCTCAAAAAAAAGGGCCTGTCAGCGGCATCGGTTTCCTGGAGTCGCGATTATGAGCCCTTTGCCCGCGAACGTGACGCGCGCATGCAAAAGACCTTTGAGAGTTGGGGATGGTCGGTCATAACTGAGCGCGATCACCTGTTGATCGAACCCCATGAGATCCGCTCTCAGCAGGGAACCCCCTTTAAAGTTTACTCTCCGTTTGCAAAACAATGGTTCAATCTACTGCAAACTGACGACGTGAAAGAACGCATCGTTCGTCAGAAAGCAGGACTAACGTTTCTTGATTTGAAAGCTAAGGGCAAAGAACCAAAAGTCTTTCATTTAACCTGGAAGGAGTTGCTGGGTGATCTTCTACCTGAGGATCATTTAGACCGCTTTCTCAAGGAAAATGGCGCCCGGGTCACAGTTCCCATTCCAGAGGCCGGCCCCGCCGCGGCTTGGAAAACACTTCGAGCCTTTAGTGGAAAGCTTGCATCTTACGGCGAGACTCGTGATTTTATGGCTGTCCCTGGCACATCAAAGATGAGTCTTTATCTTAAAAACGGCACCATCACAGTTCCGCAAATTATCGCGGCCTATGAGTTAGAGTTTCTGAAATTCAAGGGTGATGATGGCGCGACCAAATACCTCAAAGAACTAGTTTGGCGTGAGTTTTACTACCATGTGATGTGGCATTGGCCGAACGCGGAGCGAGAAGCCTTCATTGAGAAATATCGCAATCTCCAATGGGAAAATGACGATAAACTTTTCGAAGCATGGAAGGCTGGTAAAACTGGATATCCGATTGTAGATGCAGCCATGCGAGAATTACTGACTACAGGCTGGATGCATAATCGCGCCCGCATGATCGTGGCAAGCTTTCTGACTAAAGATCTTCTTGTCGATTGGCGCTGGGGAGAAAAGTGGTTTATGAATCAGTTGCTCGACGGTGATCTTGCGCCAAATAACGGTGGCTGGCAGTGGGCTGCGTCCACGGGCTGCGATCCGCAGCCGTACTTCCGCATTTTCAATCCGATACTTCAGAGTGAGCGGTTTGATGCCGAAGGCACTTACATTCGGCGCTACATCCCAGAACTAAAAGACGTACCCACTAAAGAAATACACAACCCATCCTCAGCCACGCGTAAGCGCACTGGCTATCCGGAGCCCATCGTGGTTCACGCCGAGCAAAAGGTGCGGGCTTCTATGCTGTTTAAACAGTAATTGAGTAATTTGTCGTAATTGGGGACAAGTAATTGGGGACACATACCTAATTGAAAAAAAGACAGAGGAGCGATCCTCTGTCTTTTTTTCAATTAGGTATGTGTCCCCAATTTTGGACGATTAGAAGCGGTAGTACGCCTTAAGCTGAGTTGTCAGAGAATCGGTTGCAGCCGAGATGTTCTGACCTTCTACGCTCTTGCGGTACTCAACGTCGATGTGAACAGGAATGCCGTAGTCAAACGTGCTGATTCCAAGTCCAACAAGGTACTTGCGCTCAGATGCACGAGCACCCGTTGCTGCCTCAGTACCAGAGCCAACTTTCATGCGCTCTTGGCTATCGTAGTCGTAAGCGATACCGGCCTTAGGAGCCAAGAAGGACAGAGACTCGCTCAAGCCTGCCAACGATGGCTTAATCATGAGGAAGCCGACGTTACGCACGCCTTCACGTGATACGGTGACGCTTTGACCTGCCCAATTGTACTTACCAGGAGCAGCCATCACTTCAGACTGGTTTTGCCAAGCGAATGCGAGCGTAGGAATCGGCGTGTAGTCGATGTTGAAACGACCACCAATTTCCATCAATCCACGGCCAGTAGGTTTTTCGTTTGCAGCACGGTCACGATTGCTAGTTGGATAGCGCAATCCACCAGCAACAGCAATTGCAAGGTTATCCATCTTCATAGCTTCGTAAAGGACGCCGACGGTGGTATCACCCATTCCGATGCCGCCCTTCTTCTCGGCAACCGGCTTAACTTGCGAGACTACGCCAGCTTGAATAGCAGCATCGGTTGCGTCAGCAACCGAACTTACTACAGTGCCAAAGCCTGCATCGGCAGATATTTGACCAGCAACTGCAGACGTAAATGCCTTCGTGGATTTCTGACCGCTTTTAATGTTAGCGACACAGCTTGCGATAAATTCTGCCTGGTTTGTTCCAGAAACAGTTCCGCACGCTCCATTCGTAACGGCCTCACCCGCGATTGCTACAAGTGCCGCAGCAGAAAATGTGGCTTTGCTAGTGATTTTGGATCCCGTAAATGCCTCAGTTTGGGTTTCCAAAGCTCGAATTTTAGCTGTGCTGGTGCTGTTTGCTGAGTAGCCAGCAGTCATGTAGTTCGCCCATGCTGAGGATGCCTTCAACTTGTCTTCCTTCAGATTGGTTTCGAAACTTCCTACGAAGTCGAATTGAACTTGAAGCGACAGCTTATCGCTGATCCCGTATTCAACAACAGCCGCACCACCAGTCGCATTCAATTCAACGATGGCATCGAGCTTGTTGCCGTCTTTGTCATAGCTGGAACCATTGCCAGTAACTTTACTGTGAACATAACGTGCACGCATGACACCTTGGGGCAAAGTCTTACCCTCAGGCAAGGTTGCAAACGCATTAGGATCCTTCGCTGGGGTGGCCTTCGGGTCAACTGACTCCTCTGCTAGACCAAACGCCTGAGAGGCAAAGCCCATAACGAACAATGAAGCAAGTAAATTGGAAATTCGCATTGTTTAGATTCTCCAGAATCAAAGTTGAAAACATCCCTGTAACTTTCGAACTGACTAAAATGATAGGACTTGTCGCGTGCATTTGCAAGGCTGTAGACAAACAAATCTCAGACGAATTGTTGTCTGAGATTTAATTTTGATCATGTTTTTAAGCGTTCGTAGGGGCGACTATCAATTGGCTGGCAATCCATTCACAATTTCTTCTTCTAAAACTGCGCCATTTAAACTTGCCTCAGAGACCTGATTAATCGTCAAAGTCTGCTTCAACGGCAGAACCGGAAATTGCTTTGAAATATAAATAACCACATCTGCGTCTCCGACCGAATAACTTCCGAGCGTAACGCTTTTTACTTCGGCGTCCACACGCTTGGTCACCACATTTTTCCCGCTTTTCAATGTGACACTTTCATCTTTCAGACTGCCCACACTGATATTTCCGCCAAGTCCTGTCACCGTAACAGGTTGACCGTCGGCTTTATTGCAGGTCTGAAGAAACTTATCTTTGGTTAGTGTTAACTGCGGAGTCTTCAATTTATCAACATACGATGAGATCACACTGATGGATGTTGAGACGTCTATTTTTCGAGTGATAGATGAATCTGATGCTGCCGTCACAGTTTCAGTGCGCGTGTATGGCAATCCCACATTATAGGTAACGGGACCTTTAACGGTGCCTGCATAAACGAACACTGCGCCAACTTTTTGCTGCTGAACAGCTAAAGACCACTGTTGATCGCATGACAAATTACTGTCTGATCCTGATCCACCCGTTTGATCGGAGGTGCCTGGCTTTTTGACGCGCTGTGAACTGCTCTCACTGGCGTTCGAACAACTCATCACCATGAGTAGTAATGAAACAGCGTAAATAGCTTTGGGACTTTGATTCATAGCCGCCCTCCTGCTAGAGAGGAAGATCGGTTGAATCACCAGACGCCTTGAAATAAACCTATGGTACCTTGACAAATCAGGAGGTTAAGACCCTAATTTTGATGCCGCCTAGGGCCCATAAATGTCCGCCCAGAGAGGTAGTTTCCTAAATACTGGTCAAATGCGGTCTTACTCAGCACGCGCTCAAGTCTTGCAAAGTCAAGCTCCTCCGCAAGCGGCTCTGCGGCCGAAAACAACAAATTATTATCGATGACCACAACATGAGGTTTTGCCAGATCTAGCGTCAATGGGATCACTGAACCGGGATCAACAACTCCTGGGAAAACACGCCAATCTGCCATTTTCGGAATGGTTGATGAGCCCTCACCCACTACAAGAAGGTTCAAAGGATTTTTTTCTTCGGTCCACTTTGGCTTGAGCGATTCGTTAACCCA
>JBIIGV010000062.1:0-17744 GCA_044236265.1 Oligoflexales bacterium | reverse complement strand
GGGTGACTCTTGATCATTTGTTTGTAGTAGTTCACCGCGTTGTCGTCGTTCAGTCGACCAAGGGTGTTTCCCAGTGCATACAACACGATGTCCGTCCGCGGATGTTTTGGAAACTTATTGGCAAGTTTACGGAATACCTGAGTAGCATTGTAGAGACTCGCTTCAGAGTTTTTATAGATAGCAGTTGGTGGCTTTTCGCTTCTACTTTTTGGGTCAGCGATCTCCCAGCGTTCATACTCCTTCACGTATGTCTGAATTTCAAGGTCCCGCAGGTAGTCAGCGCGCTCAACATGAAGCTCGCCCAGTCGTAGCGTAAGTTCAAACTCCTGACGAGCATTCTTCTTATTTTCTAAAAGGGACTTAATGCTGCTCATGGTCTTGAGACGAAGTTCATCGGCTTGACGAGCTGCTTCGGCCGTGACGCCAGCTCGGGCTTCTGCAAAATAGTCGGCACTATCCTCTTTTGTTGGTGCTGCACTTTTGTGATTTTTTGCCTCTATGGCTCGATTTGCGCTCCCGCCAAACGCTTGAGGGGAAATTCCACATAGCATAAGTGCGAGCACAAAACTGATGCGTCCCTTGTTTTTTCCTCTAATCATTTGGATCTCCCTCTAAAATCGCGCAAATTAAATGCAAATAGTGTTAGTTTGAAGAAACACACATTGGTTTCAATCGATAGATATGAAACCCTAATTCATCGGCCCAATATTCGTTTTTGTCATCTCCCGCCCACGATTGGGTTTTTCGTCCCCAGCCTTTGATGTTATCAACCTGCGAAACTGTGCTTATTTTTGTTGAGCTGTGAAGTTCTTTGCCGAGTAGTTGGTCCTTTTTACTCATGAGAAGCTCGACGTAAAGAAACTGTCCCTGATCGTACAAACGCTCATAGTCGAGTTTCATGGCCTTGAGCTCGTTGTGCAGTCTGATTCCGATATCATCTTTTAAAACTGCAGCCCATTTCTCCAGGAGCACTCGAGCTCCGTCGGCTTCGCTCTTGTCCCCAAAGATACCTTGAGCATCAAGCTTCTGTAATTCCTTTACGACGGTTGCATATTGATCACGGACGTAAAGTAGATTGTCTTGCTGCGTGGCCATTACTAAAACATCTCGAGGTATTCCCAGGGAGTCAGATGACACACCGGTGACCGTGTCTTCAAATAGCTGGTAATAGGACTTTGGATCCTTGATGCCCTTATTGAGATAACGGTCTAAAGCATCAATAGATTTCTGATGCTTCGTCATAAAATCAGCGAGCTCCGCCCGCGAGTCGTCGTAGCGACACATCCAGTAGTAAATGATTGATGCGAGCATTGTTGCTTCTGGATTAAAGGTGTCTTTGAAGAAAGGGCTACGGACGCCGTGGATCATGCCCAGAGCGTGATTCGGATATCCAGCAAGGAAAAGCGCCCAGCTTTGTTCGAAGAGTGAGTCGTAGAATTGCGGACCTGTCCTACGCACAAGCCTGAAGTGCTTGATGGAGTCCCGGAACTTTCTTTCCTCGTAATAAATGCGACCCAAAGCCATATTTGCGTGATCTTTGATGGCTTCATATTCCCCTGTCTTAATTTTTTTGCCAGGTCCATTCGCGGGATAAGCGATTGCCTTTAAGGCTGCGATGGCATCAAGTTTTTTGCCGGCATCAAGGTGAATCATGGCTTCCTGGAATTTGGCGGGGAAGTAGTACCTGTCACCCGGGGAAACCATTGTGTAGTGAGTAAGGGCCTTCTCAGCCTTTCCTGCCTTGATCATAGCGTTACCCAGGAAGTAGTTCCAGTCGCTTCCAAAACCTGGAGCTTTTTTTTCTCCAATATCAACGCTTGTTGCCACAATCTCTAAAAGGTTTTGAAGTGGGTACTCGCGGGATACATCGCGAAGTATCTGCCAGCTACGTCTATAGTCGTCATCAGTTGAATCATCTGCCCCTCTTAAAGCTTGTGCCGCATAAAGTGACGCTAAAACTGGTTGATTAGCCTTATTGAGCAGCGTGGCCTGCGTCTGAAGAACAGCAGCCTGTTGTGTTTTTGTTAATGATTTCAGATCACCTTCAAGTTTCACGATCGCTTTCCAGGCTTGGCGCTCTGTGATTTCCCCAGATCGATATTTTCTACGTAGTTCAACGAATGAATCCCAATTTTTAGATTTCACTTTCTGAGTTTGGGTGCTTTTCTTCGTGTCAGGTGTCAGATCGTTGGAAGAGGTGGGAGTGACATCTCCTTGAACTTGTATTTGAACTGGTTTAACGACCTGCAGAGACTTTTTTGTGTCGTTTGCAAGGGCGCTATTAAACGTGCCAATAGAGAGGCAAATGCTGCTACCAGCTGTTATAAAAACCTTTTTTGTGGACGATTTCATAAAATTCTCCCGCTTTTAAAGAAAGAGGTAGCTGAGACCAACATCCACGGTCCATGCGTTGCGTCTTGACTCTTTGCCGGCTCTGGTTTCTGTATAGGAACGATTGCGAAAGTCTAAACGAGCACTCCAACGCTCTTCGAAGTAGAAGCGTTGGCCACCGCCGACAGCTAAAGCATTTATCTGGCCCTGATCGGTTTTTACCCGCGATAATCCGAAAGTTCCATAAATGTCGACATAGATGAGAGCGAAATCAAGTATGTTCATTTTGCCGTAGAGTGGAGCAGCAATGGCAACGAAGTCCTGCATGCCGTGAATTGGATTAACTTCCGCATCAGCGCTCACAAGCTTGCTGGGATCATTTCGATCACGGTAGATTTTTTTGTTGAGCGCGTCTCTGTCTGCCGAGTTTTTTACGGTCGTCAATATGTGCTGGAATTCTGCGCCGATCCATTCATTTACAAATACGCCCAGTCTCATGCCGTGAAATTTTGTATCGTTATACGCTTCGTTGGTAATGGTTCCTGCTAAGAGCCCTAATTCTGGGCGCCATGCTTTTAAAAAATATCGGTTTTGCAGAACCGCGACGGTTTTTTTCGATGAACTACCCTTTAATTCTTCGGGGTCGAGATCAAGTCCCGCAGCGAACGATGCGCTGCTGTAGACGAGTAGCGAGATGAAAATGAAAAAATGCGCTAAAAAATTTGACATGAAAACATTCCTCTAAAATCTTTGCACTGTTAGCCCATTACCCAACACTTGAGGGTTGTCGACGTCCCCGATTCGGAAAATTAGATTTTCGCGTAAGTCCCGAATCGGACGGCTATTCTTCACTTTGATTATAGGCAGGTCTGTGCTGCCGCAAAACAGGCAGATACTACCCTTAGGAAGGCAGGTTTTACCTAGTTTGAATGCAGCGTTTCAGAAGTAAATTTGTAGTGGTGGTAGATGGAGGGATGCTGGCTTTGATAGGTTTTCATCCACCTTTTTATTGTGATACGTGGCAATAAATATCATGATGTCCCACCATGTATGGACAAAAATAGCTTCACTGAGTTGCCAGCGGTTGCGAATCGTCACTTGTCCCAAGTGTAGGCCCATAAAGAACTGAGATATGGGCAAAGGGTTAGATCCAAGATGGGCCAACGCAAAAAGGCTTGATTGCGTGACGTTTGTCCAAGCCCCATTCATGCCGCTATTGTACAGGACGGGCATGAGCCATCCACGAAACATCGCCTCTTCATGGACACCAGCGTTCAATGAAAATGCACTGGCAAACCAAGGATCTTCTTTGGAAAGTTTTCTTTTTGTGTAGCCTTCAATATCGTGTTTAGCGATGTACCAGGAGGCAGCAGCTGCAAGGGTAAGAGGGACATATGTCGTGCTTCGTCCTAGCATGTCAAATCTGAACGGTGCTTTAAGTAGATCAACCGGTGTCTCTCCAGAGCCCAGAAACTGATACTCTCCGAATTTCTGCCGCTGCCAAACCGCAGAGCGGAAGGAGTGGTAGAGACTGAGTCCGCCTAGAGCTTGCGTCGTTTGTAGTCCTAATAGGTGCTTTCTTGCAGCAACGTTGTCCCCTGTGAGCTCCCGAGGCTCGATCTCGCCTAGTCCAAAGTCCCGCTTGGCTTGGAGGGCGTATGTAGCGGCACCGATGCTTAGCCCAGAGTATGCTAGACCTGATTTCCACTGGCCCCGCGCCCATTGGCCTGCGCCAGGGAGGACCAGTGAAAGTAGCGGTAGAGCCACATCAGAGGCGTCTGCGTTCGTGCTCTCCGTTTGGTATCCCCAAACGTCATCCATCTGGTTCTGTGCAACCACACAGTCTCCATTAATTAGAGCCAAAGCAAACAAAATTCGTTTATGATTTGGGGACAAAATCGCGCACCTCGTGGAGGTTGGTGACTGTCATGATACCATTGTTGACGTGATCAGGTAAGTTTGACGGTAAGCGGAGACTTTAATAGCTGTGGGTCAGCCAGCAAAAAAAGTTGGAGAGTTAGGAGACGGAAATCTCACCCAAGCGTCTCTTGGAAAGGCTGAACGCAATGCCATAATTGTCGTGGCTGCAGTTCAGTTTGTGAACGTCGTAGATTTCATGATGGTGATGCCACTTGGGCCTGACTTTGCAAGTGCACTCGGCATTCGAGTTAGTCACATCGGTGTTTTAGCCGGAGCTTATACGCTCGCTGCTGCTGTCAGCGGGTTCCTTGGTTCTATGTTTTTGGATAGAATCTGTAGAAGACGCGCACTTGTATGGTCGGTCTTGGGGCTTGCGATTGGAACCATCGCCGGTGCATTTGCAATCAATTTTCAGACACTGCTATGGGCAAGAGTTTTAGCAGGTATTTTCGGAGGGCCTACCTCTTCGATCGGTTTGGCGATCATTGGTGACCTTGTTCCCCATGAGCGTCGCGGTGCAGCTATCAGTAAAGTTATGCTTGGTTTCTCGGCGGCATCTATTTTCGGCGTTCCAATCGGTCTTGAGGTGGCATCACTCGGTGGATGGAACGCGCCATTTTTAATGGTGGGTTTTGTTGCAGCTATGATGGCTGTCGTGGCAAGAATCATTTTGCCGCCGATGTCTTCCCATTCCCAGTCAAGTAAGTTTGGATTTCAAAGTCTTCCGATTTCGTCGCTGATGCGTCAGTCTAGAGTCTGGATTAGCTATCTCACGCTATCGGCTCTTATGATGAGTGGATTTCTTGTCTATCCCAATATTGCTGGCTACATTCAATTGAATCTAGAATTTCCCCGTCAGAGCATGGGCTCGCTTTACATGGTCGGCGGTTTGGCAAGTTTGGTTTCGATGTCGTTTTGTGGCCATCTTGTGGATCGATATGGAAGTGTTCCCTGGTTTCTACTTGGCTCTTTAGGATTCTTTTTAGCGCTTTGGCTGGGGCTTAGCGTTTATCCGCCACTTCTTTCTCCTTATATGATGTTTATCATGTTCATGGTTTTTGGAACTCTGCGAAATATTAGTTTACAGACGCTTTCATCTAAGGTTCCCACGCCTTCTGAACGTGCCGGTTTCATGTCGTTGCAATCTTGTATTCAACACGCGGCGATGGCAGCCGGTGGTATTGTCTCCTCGCGGTTGCTAACCACGAGCCCCGCAGGAAAACTTGAAGGAATTGAAAATGTGGCAATGGCATCTACGTTGATGGTAGGAATTGCTGCAGTCTTAATCGTGACACTGTCGAGGCGTGTGCGACATCATGAGTATTAAACCTAAAACAAAAAAGCGGCCAGAAGGCCGCTTTTTTGTTTTACAACTGCAACACTCATCCACGAAGTGATGTGTTGAGATTTGTCCATTGAAGACCCAAATTGCAATCGATCGCAGGAATTTCAAGCACGTTGAGTGCGCTATTTAAAATTTTGCTTCCGACTCCAGTGGAATCACTTGAGAAAATTTCACCATAAGCATCGACAAAGTCCAGTGCATCTTCCAACGCTTCCTGGGAGCCACCTAAAACAGCGGCCTCAACAGCTTTTCGGAACCATTGACCAACTTCTTGCATATTAAAACCAGCCTTGACTCCAAGACGAATGCAGTCACCGCAAAGGGAGACAAGTAGGTCATGACTGATGTTTTTGTCATAACGACCGACGAAGTAGGCAAGTGTCTTATAGGAGGTGCGCCAATCTTTTGCCATCTGGCTAATACGAATCCGCTCCATCGTTAGATCGTAGGCGCGCATGGCGGCTTCACGGTCTGCTTGAATGCGACGGTCGCGCGCTTCAAGTTGACGATGTAGACGCTCCTTTAGAGCTGCCAAAACCTGACGACCTTCGGAGGGTGTGATGGTTTCCTGGACGTCAAACTCGCGATTGAGGGTCGTTGAGATAGCGTCAACAGATGTCGATACTGAGCTATTGGTGAAATCGGCAATCTGTGCAATGGTCCAGGGAGTATTATCTGGCCATCTGGTCAAAACCTTCTCAAAAGCAAGCGTGAATTCCAACATGATAGATCCCTTCCCTGGATTAATTGTGGACTCTGGATCAAACACGATTCCCTGTGTTTGATTTCCTGTAAAAACTAAATTTTTTTGGACTTTTAGAATTGTACTCGAGAGTTAAAAAAAAAAGCAAAGCGAATTTTCTTGATCTTTAATATGACCAGAGACTTCGCTTTGCTTCTTTTTTGATCAGGAGCTTTGAACGGCTCTCCATGCTTGATGTCAAGCGGTGGAGAGCTCTCAATTATCCGTTCGTACGCAGGCTTCGACGCTTACGCATCATACGACGCTTGTTACGACCTACTTTACGACGACCTTTTGGATGTTTTCTTTTATGGCGTGAACCGTGCACAGTTTGTCTCCGTCTGACTTACTAGATGCTGGCTTCAGTAAATCTTTCACCAGCATAGGCCATGCTAGGCCTAGTGTTTACGTAACGAGCGGGAGACAATACAGCCGAGGGGCTGGGTTTGCAAGGGAATTTCTTGAAAGACAAACCCATTCATGAAATAATTTCACATAGTTCGATCTATTCCAGTTTTTTCCATGACTTATACGATGGCAGGGAGCGCCTCATGTCCAATCCGTCCAGTGCCCAGACCTCCGACCGCGCCAAGCGGGACTACCGATCAACACTGATTGAGCCCTTCAGCCAAATTAAGTTCGGCATTTATGTTATCGGCGCCTCGGTAGCTTTCGTTATCTGTGTTGCCGCCATGTTTATCTACGCCTTCTCAAAACAGTACGAGCATTTGATGACGCTATTCAACGTCACCGACTTCAAGGATCAGATGGAGCTGGTAACTAACGATATTTTTTACCAGAACGCGATAAAGATTGGTCTTTTGCTGGTTGGCTACGTCGTCGGGATGTTCATTCTCGTATTTAAATTGACGCATCGCTACTACGGTCCACTGGTGTCTATCGAGCGTTTCGTCGATGACATGACGCAGGGGCGCTACGGGCAAAGAGTTAAAATTCGTCAAAAAGACGAGCTGCAGCGCCTTACGGACAAGCTAAACGATATGGCGTCTGCCTTGGAAAAACGACACGGGTCAAAATAATTGTTTGAAGAATCTCGGTAAGGATCATCCATTGAAAAAGACAAAATCCGGCGGATCGAAAAAAGTAGTCAAGAAACTCTCCAAAATCAATGTATCCAAATCGAAGGGGTCCAAACGACCTGCAAAATCGCGGCAGGTAAAAGCAGCCAAAGGTAGCGCAAAGCTTCCCGTCGCACTGCCGCTTAGTGATGTTTACAAGGTTTGTGACACCGATATTTTCAAGTTCAATACGACCTCAAAGATTGGAGAGAGTCACGAGTTTATATCCCAAGATCGGGCGGTGAGAGCCATCAACATGGGCCTAGGGATTCGCAAACCAGGCTACAACATCTATGTGGCTGGTGCTCAGGGAACAGGGAAAACTAGTGTTATCCGTACATTTCTCGAGCGATGGTCGAAAGATTCAGCGGTACCGAACGATTGGATTTATGTTTACAACTTTCAGCATCCTGAAGTGCCAAAGGCAATCGAGATGCCCGCCGGCGAAGGCAAAAAGCTGAAGAAGGAGATGGAGGCTCTCGTCAAGGTGCTGCGTTCGGAAATTCCGGCTGCGCTCCAAAGCGAGGACTACGAAAATGCTGTGAACGCCTACCTGTCTGCAAGTAACGATCGTAAGGGTAAACTTTTCAGTGATCTTGAAAAACGAGCTAAGCAACTGGACTTTGCTGTCAAGTCAACACGGATTGGCATTGAAACGATTCCCGTTGTTGACGGACGAGTTTTGACTGAAAAAGAGTACGCAAAACTGAGTGATGCCCAGCGAGAAGGCGTGGAAGACCGCCGTGCGCAAATCGAGCCTGAGGTTCTTGATTTTGCTCGCAAGGTCCGCACGATTGAAACGGAAACACGGGAATATATCGAAAAACTTCGCAGTGAGCTTGGTCGCCATGTCGTTGGCATGGTTATTGAGCCATTGATGGAGGAGTACAAGGGTAACAAGGGTGTTGTCACGCATTTAGAACAGGTGCGAGATCATATTCTTGAACACCTTATGGATTTTGTTGAGCCTGACGAGCCTCAGGCGCAGCAAGGGCAGCCTGAGATGCCACTTGAGTTGTTTGGCTTTCACGAAGAACGCGACCGGTTTGTGCGCTACGCCGTGAATGTATTCATTGATAATACCGGAGCTGAAGGTGCGCCGGTTATTATTGAGACGAATCCCACCTATTACAACTTGTTTGGCAAAATTGAGAAGAATGTCGAGCACGGGATGTATTTGACCGACTTTACGATGATCAAGTCGGGTGCTGTGCAGCGAGCCAATGGCGGGTACCTGGTTTTGAATGCCATGGATATTTTTAAAACTGGAAATATCTGGGACACGCTGAAGCGAGTTTTAAAGAACCGCAAGGGATTTATTGAAGACATGGGTGAGCAATACTCTTTGTTGCCTACGTCAGGGCTTAGGCCTTCTCCGATTCCGCTCGATATGAAAGTTATTCTGATTGGTAATGATGACATTTATCATCTTTTACAAAGCATGGATGAGGACTTTACCAAGATTTTCAAGATCAAGGCGCACTTTGACGACAAGATGCCGCGCACCAAGGAAAATATTGAACACTATGTAGACTTCATAGCCACGCGATCTGACAAAGAGGATCTCCTTTCGTTCGATCGTTCTGGGGTTGCCGCGATGGTTGAGTATGGAAGCAGAATGGTTGATGACCAAAGACAGCTCTCAACCCAGTTTGGAACTCTGAAAGATCTGACAATTGAGGCAGACTTTATTGCCAGAGAGCAGGAGAGTCGCTTCATTAAACGCCAGCATGTTGAAGAGGCTCTCGATCAGAAGTTTTACCGCGTCAACCTGATTGAAGAGCAAATGTATGAGATGGTCCGCCATGAGGAAGTTTTGCTGACCTTGGATGATGCGGTAATCGGTCAGGTGAACGGACTCGCTGTGTACGATTTGGGTGATTATAGTTTTGGTAAGGTGAACCGCCTGACCTGTACAGTGAGCTCGTCAGCGGATGGAATCATCAATATAGAGCGAAACGCCAAGTTGTCTGGACGAATTCACGATAAGGGCATCAGTATTTTAACGGGCTATTTGACCGCGCTGTTGGCGCGAGAGCACCACTTGGGGCTCGCAGCCAGCATTTGCTTTGAACAGAGTTATGGGATGATTGATGGCGACAGCGCATCTATTACCGAGGCGACAGCCATCCTGAGTGCTCTTGCCCGTCTTCCTGTGCGGCAGAACCTGGCCATGACTGGAAGCCTTAATCAGTTTGGTGAAGTCCAGCCTATTGGCGGTGTGAATGAAAAGATCGAGGGTTTTTGGCGTACGGTTGAGCTGCTTGGCAAGAAGTCTGGCACTTACCGCGTCATCATCCCAAAGCAGAATGTACCAAATCTGATGTTGCAAAAGGCTGCGCGAACAGCCGTAGAAGAGGGACGACTTGAGGTTGTGCCGGTTTCTACCATGGCCGAGGTTTTTGAATTGGCGACAGGTGTTCCCCTGGGGGCCATTGACCTCTATCAAGACGACTTTTCTCCGGGCTCAGCTCTTTGGATCATTCATGAGCGCGTGGCTGAGCTACGGGCCAAGCGCCGTCGCGAACGCAAGGAAAAGTAACTGAAATAGTTGTAAGATTCACAGTGCCCCGGGTACCTACAAATACTCATTGACCGTATCCAATGGTATCGGGGACAATAATTGGAAATTTACCGAATAATAAAGTTTTGACCATTGAGGTCGGAGCAATAGGGGTCGTATCAAGGAGGATACAATGCGATTTGATGTACGTCGTGCGGGTAAGTTCCTGGCAGCGTGTTTAGCTTTTGGTGCGTCTGCGCTTCAGGCAGCGCAAGTAGCGATTATTGACTCTGGAGTTGATTACAAGCACGAGGCATTTGCCTCTGACATGTGGAGCAACCCAAACGGTAGTACGACTGTTGATGGTACGACCTACGCCAACGACACCCATGGTTGGAACTTCGCCGAGAATAATAACGAAATCATTGACTACAAGTATTTGGGAACATTCTCCCAAGACTGCTACAAGATGTTCGAGATCCAGGGCAAGATCCTGACAGGAACGGCGACACAGGAAGAAATCAACTGGTACAAAGGCAAGCGTAGCGATACCAACTTCCTGAAAGAGCTTCAGAAGTTTGGTAACTTCATTCACGGAACACACGTCACAGGCATTTCCACGGACGAGTCGGATGCCGCAACGATTGTCGGTCTGAAGTTGATCCCCACAGAGGTTCCTGGCGGAAAAGAGCTTAATCAGTTCCGTGATAAAGCTGGAAATCCATTGGTTAGCATGATGCTGCAGATGGTTGCCAAGCGTCAGGCTGGCATGCTGCTGAATGTTGGAAAGTACACCAATGCCGTTAAAGCTGACGTTGCCAATGGCTCCTTTGGAACAAGCGTCAATGCTGTTAAGCCGGTAGTCGCTCAATTGGTTAAGCAATTGACTGGCGCTGATCCAACCGAAGCAGAGACTGAAGAGTACGCTCGTGAGCTAGTGAATGCCATGATCACGGAAAGTAAGGGCTTTGTTACAGCAGCTCCAAATACATTGTTTGTCTTTGCAGCTGGTAACGATGGCACAAACAACGATCAACTTCCTGTTTCGCCAGCTAACATTGACGCGGAAAACAAAATCGTCGTGGCTGCAACCTTGGGTTCAGAAAAGATTGCTACCTTCTCAAATCACGGGATGAAAGTCGACGTAGCTGCTCCAGGCGTTATCATTCGTGCATCCATTCCAGGCAATGAATACCTAGAGTTGAGTGGAACCTCAATGGCAGCACCATACGTTACAAACGTAGCGGCACGCCTCAAGGACGCAAACCCAAGCTTGAATCCGGCTGGCATCAAAAAGCTGCTTTGCGAGACGGTTGACGTCAAGCCATGGCTGCAAGGGAAAGTCAGAACCAGCGGTATCGTAAACTCACACCGTGCCGTCAAGGCAGCAGAGCTTTCTGCTAAGATTGGTCTCGAGGCTGCGATTGCTCAGGCGAAGTCATTGGTTCCTGACAGCCAGCAAACTATGATGATGTCCATCAGTCCAGAAATGGAAAAAGAGCTGCTCGTAGCTCCGATGCCTTCTCTGTTCTAATCACAATTTCAAGTTATAAAATAGGCTGCCCTTTGGGGGCAGCCTTTTTTGTTTGTTGATTTATTTGGAATCTGGCCTTGCTGGGATTTTACGAAACAGAGCCCAAACCCCGAAGGTGATGAATGGAATAGACAATAATTGTCCCATATCAAGTGGCATGCTTTCCTCAAAGGAGACCTGCACCTCCTTGAAGAACTCGATGAAAAACCTTGCTGTAAATATCATGGCAAACATCAAACCGTTTCGTCGCAGGGGCTCATTGAGCCAGGCACTACGTTTTTGCCAGATCAGAATGAGAAAGGCAGTGGCAAAGTAGGCAATCGATTCGAAGAGCTGAGCTGGATACCTGGGAATCGCATCGACCCGGTCAAAAATAACGCCCCAGTCTGCTCCCGTGGGTCGACCGATGATTTCACTGTTGAACAAGTTTCCAAGCCTTATAAACCCTGCCGTTATTGCGATAGGAAAGGTCAGCTCGTCAGCCAAAAACTTCATCGTGATATCGGGATAGCGGCGGCAGTAGAAATAGACAGCAATGATGACGCCTAGAGTTCCACCATGACTTGCGAGGCCGCCCTCCCACACTTTGAGTATGGCAATAGGGTCTCTAAGGTAGACCTCTGGTTCATAAAAAAGACAGTGCCCCAGTCTGGCCCCGATGATTGTGCCCCAAAACACATAAAGGAGCAGATCGTCCAAGGCGGTTTTACTAAAGCCTTTTTTCGTGAATATCGACTTCATGTAAGCGTAGCCGATATAAAATCCGAGTATGAATCCCAGGCTGTAATATCTGATTGCTAGTGGCCCAAGGTGAATGAGAACAGGATCAACATTCCAGTGAAAAATCCAGGGTGCGTCAGTCAAAGCATTCCTCCATGGCAATCTGGTTTAAAAGAAGTCGCTTGAAACTTGAGATTAAATGATTAGTCGGATGTCACAAGCGGTTTTTATCTTCCATAGATCTAAATTCGGATTATTGTCGATCGACAAGCTTCATATCCCTAATGGGATGTCTAAATGCCGCTGATTCCATGAGTTTACTGATCTGAGCCTGCTCGCGGCGTTTGCCGCGTCGGGATTCTTCGTCCTCAAGAGGCATTCCCGGGAACTGTTTCATAACCTGTGGTAAGAGTTTGGTGATCACCATGCCGTCTGAAAACGCTGCAATTGATAACCCAAGCCCGGCCGGTTTTTCGTTCTCGGGTTTAAATCTCAAAATAACCTTGTAACGTGAAATCTTCCTCATGCGGAGGCCTGAATAAATCGGGTCGATATTTCTGCGTTTAGTCAGTGCATCATAAAGAATGGCTCTAAGCATCGGCTCACCAAAAAGACTTTCAAGGAGCAGATCTTCTGACGAGTTTATGCTTAGGATAGCCTCAGCCTTTGCCTCCTCGGCAAATGTTCGCCACAACACTGGTATGACAATGTGGGTGGCGAAAAAATCTAAATTTTTTTCAGTTTCGGGAGTGACCCTTTGTCCCTCCAGCCCATAATATCGTCCGATCTTTGTTTTATCAGTTAAAAGACTTGGCGATATCTTCGCGCGGTCAGTCCTTGTTTCTCCTGCTGCCGGATGATCTGGCAGCCAATTTTGACTTGGAAGTAATTTCGCATAGCTCCCAGGGGCTCTCAACGCCCGTGATGCTATTTCATGTCGTTGGTTTTCTTTGTCCGCTGCGTCAGAGGGTGTCTCTGACGACCTGCTAGTTGTATGCTGCCCAACTGGTGTGGTGTCCACCACGTTTAAACGAATACTGGACAAAGTCGTTTTCACTTTCGACTTGGGCTTAAAGCTTGGTTGGTTCGCTGAAATTATGGCGATGCAGTGAATTCCAAGGGACAGCAAAAGCCAAGTGTAAAAAGTCCTGCTGTCATGAAAACCGTAAGTGCCGGTCTTAGGATGCCTCAAGATGGAATTGGTCTTATTCATGAAACCAAAAAAAGATAACAGAGTTCTACAGCATGTCAGAGGTGGTGTTTTATCAATTATGGTAATGCTGGCTACATTAAATTCGGGTGAGACTTCTAAAAGACGAAGAAATCCTCAAATGGGATCGCGGCGAATGCGTCTCAAAAAATTTTAGTCTGTGGTTTTGCTGACCACAGACTAAAAATTAATCACAGATATGCGTTGGAACTTTTAGACGAACGCAGCATCACCACCGCCCTGGATGACGATCTTGCCTTCGCTCTCGAGCTTGCGAGCAATGTTGATGACTTCAAGTTGAGAAGCTTCCACATCCGAAAGCTTGACGGCACCAGATGCTTCCATATCTTCTTTAAGCATGACGGCCGCACGCTCGGACATATTTTTGAAGACCAGCTCCTTGACCGCCTCGCTAGCTGTTCTAAGAGCGATCTTCCATTTGTCGTTGTTGACGTTTTTAATGAGCTCTTGAATACCACGGTCGTCAATCTTAACAAGGTCATCAAAGACGAACATAAGCTGACGAATCTTTTCAGCCAAGTCAGGATCGCGCTCCTCAAAGCTATCAAGGATCTGTTCAGCCGATGCTTTATCCATGAGATTGAGCATGCCAGCGATCGGCTCCACACCGCCGATTTTCTGTGTCGCAACGCTACCCATGGCGTTGACCTCCTGGCGGAGTACGTCGTCGATTTCGTCAATGATCTCTGGTTGCACAGCGTCTAGATTGGCAATACGAATTAGGACTTCTGTGTGAATACTCTCTGGTAGAAGTTTTAAGACCTCACCACATTTTTTGTTGTCCAAGTGAGCAAGAATCAGGGCGACTGTCTGCGGGTGCTCATTACGAATAAAGTTGGCCAGAGATTTAGAGTCGATCAATTCAAGCGAGTCCAGGTTTGCCTGAGAACCGAGGGATAGTTGCTCGATCAGTTCATCGGCCTCACCACCTTTGAATGCTGTGCCAATGACTTTTTTCGTGAATTCATTACCGCCGTAAAAGAACTTTTTGTTTTGTTGAATGATTCCATAGAACTCCATCATGACCTGATCGACGATATCATTATCGAGGCGGCCCAGGCGGCTCATTGCTGTACCGATGCGCTTGATTTCGAATTCAGTCATGCTCTTGAAAATCTCGGCAGAGATTTCCTCTCCAAATGAGAGCATCAAAATCGCAGCCTTCTGAGCTCCAGTGTACTTGGCAGTAGCCATGGGGGTAGCCTCCCACATAAGTTGTTTAGCTTTCCTTCTATTTTACGAGCAGCGTCAGAAGGTTGCCAGACTGTCAGGATTCTGACAGTGTTCGCCCAAAGGTCACTCATTTTTGCCTCTTATTAATAGGTTAGCGGGGCACAAGGATTGCTTATAGGTCGTCGCGACGTAGCTCTGAGCGTTTGCCAGTCCTGTGGATGCTCTTACTGTTTGAGTGGTTTTGGTCCCCGAGGTGATATTTGAGACAGTTATTTTCGGTGTTTAGCCTTTTAACTATCGTCCTATTTGTAGCGGTAAGCTCAATAGACGTCGTTATGTACGCCAAAAAGCCCGTCCAGGCGGGGTTGTCTCATACCATGGACCGTGAGCATGAGGTTTTTGTAAAAATCCGAGAGGCAATGTCCAAAGAAGAAGAATGCGTGCCGGTTCGAGTCGGCGCGTTGGGGCAAATTGATATCCAATACCTTGCCTGTTCTGATGCTGCTTTTAAGCAAGACGCCGAATCATTTAAAGTTAGTGAGAATATCCGCGTTCCTCAGGCTATTTCACGTAGGGTCAACTTTTGGCGGCGTGTTTACTCTTTATGGTCAAAAAATCAGTATGTGATTCATGTTCCGGAATACCCGGAGGTTGTTCTTGAAATCCACGATAGTACCAGGATTGCCGATGTGGGGGACAAGCGTCGAGAAAAGTTAATGAAGCCGGGACTAGATTCCAGGCGTCGACATTACCGTCAAATTCTCCATAAACTAGCTGGACTGAAAAAAATTGAAAGAGATAAACTCACGGTCACTGAGCGCCGTGTTCACGATGCCTTCGCACATATTTCAGCCAAAAATAAATTCCGAATAGCAGCGTCGAGTTTAAGGGTTCAGCGAGGACAACGCGAATATATTGCCACTGGCCTGGAAGTAGCTCAGAAGTATTTACCACATGTTGAGGCAGAATTTCAGAAACAAGGTTTAATGCCCGAGTTGGCACGTATCGCCTTTATTGAGTCATCATTTAATCTTAAAGCTTTGAGTAAAGTCGGCGCGAGCGGTGTTTACCAGGTTATGCCTGAAACTGGTCGCGACTATTTAATTGTTAACGACCTGATTGATGAGCGTAATGACCCCATCAAAGCCAGTCGTGCCGCTGCAAAGCTGCTCTCTATGAACTATAAAATTCTGGGCGAATGGCCATTGGCAATTACCGCCTATAATCATGGTGTCGGTGGAATTTCCCGGGCGATGCGTGAAAAGGGTACCTCCGACATTGTGACATTGATCAATAAATATGATGGAGCCAATTTTGGATTTGCTTCCAAGAATTTCTACGCCGGCTTCCTCGGTCTGCTTGCGACATTAAAGAACGCACAGAAGGTGTTTCCTGAGATCCCTCCCTCTGAGGCATTAAGATTTGAGACAGTTAAAGTTGGCGGTAAGTCCCTTTCAGAGGTCAAAAAGAAGTACAAGCTGACAAACTTTACGATCACATCATTAAATCCGGATATCGGCCGTTCGTTCATGCGGTCGAACGGCGTCTTCCCCTCTCGTTATGTGCTGAAGGTCCCGCCGCGCTCCACGAACAACCTCGCAAAACTAGCATCATGGCGACCATAACTGCATTTCAGCCGCAGTAAAGTGACTCGGTTGCGACCCAATTCCTTGGGTTTTGTACCAACTTAAGTTTGGCATTTGACCAAGTTGATCTCAAAAGCCGTGTGTTTTTTGGGTCTTTAACCATTATTTGGCAGAACCTAGCGTCAGCGGGGAGTCATGGCATAAAATAATGATATGTATGTGCTAAATGACTCTGTTCGAAGGTTTTTCTTTTGGTTGTCATTGAAAACAATTCTCTGAGTTTGCCGGACGTGCGTCACAAGCTCGGTAATATCATTCTGACCGGTGCCAGTGGCAGCGGGAAGTCGGCCATAGGTCAGCAAATTGCGAAGCTTCTGGGTTTAGGTTTTATTGATCTCGACGAACTCATCGAAAAAGCATCTGGAAAAAAAATTGAAGAAATATTCGCTAGCGACGGTGAGCTTGTTTTCCGTGAGTATGAGGCGAAGTTGTTGTCTGGACTGCAAAATTTACGAAGTCACGTCATCGCCGTAGGCGGTGGTGCTCTTCTGTCCAACGACGCGATGGCAACGGCTCAAAAAATAGGTCCTGTTGTGTGGATTCAATCATCGGCTGGTGAGATATCGAGACGATTGTTCAGGCGTATTTCTGAAATTGAAAAAAGGCCACTATTTCGCGATTTGGTGTCTGAGGAAAACCACGAAATGCGTCGTGAAAAAATACGCGAGAGAGTCCAGAAAATGATTGACGAGCGTCGGCCATGGTACAGCCAAGCTGATGTTGTACTTGACGGTTCATATGTTACGCCCGAGATGGCTGCACAACATCTGAAAGATATCTTGGTTTCCGAGGGGATTATGAAAACTGACCGCAATCGTTTTTCAAGCAGTCAGAAGAAGGGGAGTCTGTAAGCCGTGTTTGAGTTGGATAATCTCAATCACTACATCAATAAACTTCGCCCTTTGCCATGGCGAGCGGCTGTGGCTGTGCTGGTTGGCAGTTTTTTACTGGCCTCAATAGTTAGCTCCATTCTTGGATGGTGGCTGATGGGTCATGTGGGAAATGGAGTCGGTAGTAGCCAATCTGGTGATCAGCCAATTAATTTTGGTCAGGATGTCGGTCTTGCAAAAGTTGCCGTCGAAAAAATCCTTGAGCGCAATATTTTTAACTCGGAAGGTTTGATGGGAGACGTCGACCCCTCTGCGGGCGAGTCTCAAATGGCCAAAACCCAATTGCCCGTGCGGATACTAGGAATCATTTACGGTGGAACCCCATTCAATGGTATTGCCATGGTGGAAAACACGCAGAACAAATCAGTGAATTCATTCATGGTTGGTGATCAGTTAACGCCTGAGGCCAAAGTCATAGAAATTCTGCGCGACATGATTCTTATCGATAATAAAGGGCGCAAGGAGTTTGCCCAGCTCGAGGAGGTAGAGCTTCGCAGAACTACCAGAGCGGGTGGAGGCAAAAAGAAGTCTTCTGCACCAGAGTCTTTGACGGGAAGCGGTTATGCAACCGATGCCCCACCAGAGAACTACCGGGAAGAAGGATTTGAGCGTAAAGGCAATAATATTGAA
>JBIIGV010000061.1:0-17887 GCA_044236265.1 Oligoflexales bacterium | reverse complement strand
TATTGGCTGGGATCGTGAGTGCGCGGACACTGCCTGACAGAGGAGAGGACTCATAAACCTTGAGGCCACTTGAGTTTGTAATCGTCACACTCCAAACAAATGACTGAAAATCCGCTCCAAATGGATCTCCTGATAGAGAAATCTCTCGCTTGGAGGCATTGTAGGATGTGGTAATCGCACTCAGGGCTAAATTTGGGAATAACCAAGGATAGTCAATTGTGAACGCTGAATCGCCAGTTCCAAATGTCACCTGAGCAAACAAAACCTGATTTACCCGAGGGGTTTTACCTGCTGCGAGTTGTATCTTTCTTGAATAAAGGAGATCTTGCGCTGCCCCATCTCCATTGTCTCCATCATCGACCAGGCTTAAGTCCCAAGCACCGCCAGAACCCACTGTATTGGTCGACCCATCAAGCAAGCTTGAAGGGCCTTTGATTTTAACGCTTGCGGCTGTTAGCCCGTCACGCACCTTCACAACAAACTGCAGTGTGTTGGCTGACGTTCCTTGCTCATACTTCACCGTGAAATATTCGATGCCCTGATTGTAGTATGCGTTTCCGACTGATTCCTGAGAATCAGTTACCAAGTTGGCATTAGCATCTGCATCAAAGACATCTAAAATACCGTCTCCATCAGCATCACCGTCGATGGTATTAATCAGACCATCCCCATCGATGTCGATATCGTACTCGTTGTGTGAACCATCAGAGTCTGAATCAACTAAGCCAAGTTCGCGCGGCGCCAACCCCAAAGATCCCACGCCATCTGGGCTTCCATCGCCGTCAGTATCTGCCGCCTTTTGATCAATGACTGTGATACCTGAGGTTGTGCGGAACGTGAGCGCTGCGCCCTTCTGAACAAGCTGAGGAAGCACCGTGGAGGAAACTTGAAAATATTGTCTAACCGTATTGATTTTTGTCGATGGGATTGCCATCACAGATTGCACAAGATAATCCGGCGACAACAAAAACGCCGTTTGAACTGAGTCCAAACTAACTTTATTCCATTTCAAAATTCCGGAGGCATCTGCGTCAGCAACTCGCGCAACAGCAGAGTCGCGCTCCACAAGAGCCACCGCCCAACTCTTCATTTGCGCAGGGGTACCAGATTGGCTGGTGATCGTGCCAGCAAGGTTCTGCATGTTACCGGAGAATGCAGCTCCGCCGCCCTCCTCATCAGAAGACGAGCTACTTCCACAGCCGGCCACCATCAGTTGGACGCCAAACACGCCAAGAATAAATGTGAAAACTCTAATCATGGTACTCCTACCACCCCTCCTTATGGGTTTCGGCACCCACGTTAAAAACATAAGAAATTTATTTAGTGCCCCCTAAAAAGAACCATAACTTTGAACTAATTTCCTGAAATTACAGGATATTAGCTCAGTCCTCCAAGAAATCATCTGGCACAGGCTCAAGACAAAGTGGTAGGACCCTTGCCGGAAGAAAAGGATTTTAAACATGTCGGGAAAGTTCACCCATAATAATGACGGCTTTACTTGCGAGTACTGCGGAGCCCTTGTGCCTCCTGCCTCGGTTGGTTGTCGCAATCACTGCCACCAATGCCTTTCGAGCAAGCACGTAGATCTCTACCCCGGCGACCGAGCCAACACCTGCAAAGGCCGGCTTAAAGCCTTCGCCTACGAGCTCGACTCCAAAAAAGGGCTAGTTCTCAAATTTAGATGTGAGACTTGCGGAGCTGAAACACGCAATATGGCCAATCACGAGGACCCTGTAAGTCCTGATAATTATGAGAAGATTCTTTCTTTGAGCCGACGCCCCTGACAACCCTTACCCCATAGCGCTTCGCGCCGTGAATTTTAATAGAAATTAAGTTGACTTTAAAATCAGCCCCCCTTAGATTCCGCCTAGCCAGAAGGCACAGAAAACTTTGTCAGTACGGCGGACTGCCGCTGGTTTGCGCTGCGCAAGCAGATCAGACTGGAGGAAAGTCCGGACTCCACAGAGCAGGATGCTGGTTAACGACCAGGCGGGGATAACCCGACGGAAAGTGCAACAGAGAGTATACCGCCAAACCGGTTTATGTAAGTAAACCGGAGGTAAGGGTGAAACGGTGAGGTAAGAGCTCACCAGCAGTTTGGTGACAAACTGGCTCGGCAAACCCCATCCGGAGCAAGACCAAACAGAGGAAGGTTTCAGATAAGTCATCCATCGTGGTGGTGCATCTGAACGAACGTCGGCTCGACGTCTCCCGGGTAGGTCGCTTGAGGTGATTGGCAACAGTCATCCCAGATGAATGGCAGTCTCTACTCTCACCAGAGAGTAATGACAGAATCCGGCTTACAGCTGTTCTGATGAAATCTGTGCCTTCTGGCAGTCTCCTAATTGAGGATCACATGCCCGTACGATCATCCGATGTTTTTGCTGACATTGTCTCCAAACTGGACAACGATTCGAACGCGTTTGTAGCAAAACTTGTCAACGCGCAGAACTCGGGAGACCTACCTGTTGCCATGGGACCGCGACTACGTGAGTTTCCCGGTCAATGGCGCTCGAAATTTACTAACGTTACCGGAGATCGCCAAGCAATGCCCCTGATCGTTGAGATCGGGTGTCACACCGGACATACTCTATGCGACATGGCGGAACGCCATCCTGAAGCTCTGTTTGTTGGCGTCGACATCACATTTAAACGTGTGATCCACACGGCAGAAAGAGCGCGAGATAGAGGCCTCAAAAATATTTTCGTTATCTTGGCCAACGCTGGTGGACTGAGTCAATTATTTCAAGATGGGGAAGTCGACGGATTTGTAACGTTCTTCCCAGATCCGTGGGTGAAAAAAAAGCATGCCCACTACCGACTTTACTCGGAGGTCTTCTGCTCAACTGTTTATCGCCAACTCTCACGCAGTGGATTTCTTTGGCTTAAGACTGATCAGGAACCTTATTTCCAAACGGCCTGTGAGTATGCCAAGTCTGCGGGTTTTTGCGAAACGGCAAGCCTTCCAGTTTTTGCCGACGGAGACTTCTCCAGCCTATTTTTACGCCGCTTTGAACTGAAGAACCTCCCTTGGTACGGTCGTAAATGGACTAAGTTTGATGCGTAATTTCATCATGTTGAGCCTGAGACGGTGCGCCTACTTTTCACACGTGATATAATTAAAGGTAAGATTTTCTCGGGAAAAGAGGCGTGAACAGCATATGAATCAAGACGCAAAAATAAGATCCATGGGTGCAAAAAAAGCCCCAGAGGTCCTTACAGTTGCAAAGTTGGTCAGTTATGCTGAACAAATTATCCGCGCTGATAAATCTGCTGCCTTAAAGGCGCAAAATAACGTGAGTGATCTTACCGCACCAAGCAACGATCGCCGAGGGAGCACGACGAGAATCAGTGCCCTCGATGAGCTCTGCGGAAAGACCGGATCTGTCAAAATAAAATCAGAAACTTCTGAAGATGACGAGGGTGACGAAAAGTTGATTCAGTTCTGCAAACCCCGCGTTGGATCCTAGGTGAGCAAACTGTGAATCAACCGGGTTGTGTCCACATCATTAGTAATCATCGCGCCTTCAAAATTGACCGCAAAAAAATCTCCGCCATTGCGAGTGAAATTTGCCGCAGACTTGGCGTTGCGCACTACGAAGTCTGTTTGCAATTTGTCTCGCCTCAAACAATGCGCGAACTCAATCGTAGGTACCTGGAAAAAGATAAATCGACCGATGTCTTATCCTTTCCGCAATATTCTTGGAAACGACCGCTAAAATTCCAGAAAGACCCGCCAGAGCCTCGGCCAATAGTTAATCCGCTTCCTCTTGGTGACGTCGTCATTTCAGCTCTCGATGCTTCTGCGAACGTCAATCAGTCAAAAGACAAACTGCAGAGGGAAATTTGCTTTCTACTGGTACATGGAATTTTACACCTGGTCGGACATGATCATATGAAGCCACAGGAAAAAAAACGCATGTTTGCCGAGCAGGCAAAGCTTATGCGTATTTTCGCTGGAGGCAAAGGCAAGCTTCCACTTTGGCACGGATGCATTGACCCGGTGAATACAAAGGCATCAACGAAAACTAAAACAAAGAAACCCACCGCAAAAAAACGCGGGCAACAAGTTAAAAGAGGACGGCGCTAACAAATCCTATGGATGACTTTTTCAGAAATGACAGTACAAGTGTTATAGGTTTTTTGAGCTGCGGCGTTTTATCTTTTCTTTTCTCCGGCGCAGAAACCGTCATAACCGGACTGGGCTCACTGAAGGCCAAGCACCTTCTCGACATTAAGGGCGAAAAAGCTAAGGAACTCAATCTTTGGCTTCAACACCCCAGTCGTGTTTTAACAACTATATTAATGTTCAACACGGCAGTTAACATTCTGGCATCTGCACTCGCAACCGAATATGCGCACAAACACTTCAACGATCAAGCCTTGGCAATTGCCACAGGATTTACGACCCTCTTCATCCTCATTTTCTCAGAAATTATCCCCAAAACGATCGGCAAGATATACACGGACGCCTTGGCTCTTCCAGCCATGAAGTTTATTTACTTTGTTTACCGCATCAGTTTCCCGTTGGTGATGGCGTTAAGCTACGTCGCATCCAAACTTATTGAGACCTTTGGTGGCGCAAAGCACCAACCAGGCCCTCAGATCACGGAAGAGGAGCTGGAGTTTTTGGTAAACGTTGGCGAGAAAGCTGGGGTATTTGAGGAAACCAAGCAAGACATGATTTCTGGTGTATTTGAATTCGACGAGATCAAAGTTCGTGAAATCATGACACCCCGCACAGACATCGTTGCGATGGAGCTTCGTACTCCTTTGCGTGATGCTGTCAAACTTGCTTACGAAAGCGGTCACGCTCGAATTCCCGTCTATGATGAAAGAATTGATAATGTCGTTGGTATTTTGCTGGCTAAAGATCTTCTCCAGTTTGCGGCTACGCCGGAAAAACTACAGACGGTAAAAATTCAACACTTGATGCGTAAAGCGCATCAAGTTCCCGAGTCCAAACTTATCATGGACGTTTTCAAAGAGCTTAAAAGAACCAAGACTCACATGGCCATCGTGATTGACGAGTACGGTGGAACAGCTGGCTTGATCACCCTTGAAGATATGCTGGAAGAAATCGTGGGTGAAATTCAGGATGAGCACGATGAAGAACAAGCTAAGGTTATCGAAGTAACACCCGGCATCTACGATGTTCTTGGACTCATGAACCTGGACGAGTTTTTGGATTATTTTGAAATTGATCCAAAACACGTTCATGAAGAGAGTGAACAGGACGCTGAAACCGTGGCAGGTTATATGATTCAGTCACTTGGAGACCTGCCCAAAGTGGGTCAGACAGTTCAAATTGGACCATACTCTTGTGAGGTATCGCAGGTGGCCCGCCACCGAATTGAACGTGTTCGCGTTCGCCAAACCCAAGAGCAAGAAGAGCTTGCCACCGAAGGGTGAGCCTGGCGCTAAAACGCTACCAATGCAGGGTCTAAATCTTTAAAGTTCCGCTATCCAAATCAGCCCATCTGGTCTAAGGTTACGACAGAAACAATTTCCTAAAGGGAGCTGAATATGAAGCATGTAGTGGCTGTGGCTGTGATTGCAGCAGCGGGTCTGATGGGATGTGAGCAATTTAAAAAAGCAGCAAGTGCCAATGTCAAATTAGACACGGATGATCAAAAGGTCGCTTACGCGATCGGTCAACAAATTGGTAATGGCATGAAGTCCCAAGGTCTCAAAATCGATACTGCTATTCTTGCTGCAAGCATCGACGACGTGTTGCAGAACAAGCCGGCTCGCCTCACCCAAGAGCAAATGCAAGCTGCCATGATGAAAATGCGTGAGAACATGGCTGCTAAGCAAGAATCAGAGGGCAAAGAAAACCTCGAAAAGGGCTCCAAGTTTCTCGAAGAAAACAAGAAGAAGCCTAATGTCAAAGTAACGAAATCCGGCCTTCAGTATGAAGTTGTCGCGGAAGGTAAAGGCGACTCTCCGAAGCCTGAGGATACCGTTAAGGTTCACTACACAGGCACACTCATTGATGGCACTAAGTTTGACAGCTCTGTAGACCGTGGCGAACCCGCTGAATTTCCGGTTGGTGGCGTAATCCCTGGTTGGACCGAAGCTCTTCAGCTTATGAAGCCAGGTGCAAAGTTCAAACTCGCTATTCCGTCTGAGCTTGCCTACGGTCCGCAAGGCCGACCTAGTATTCCGGCAAATTCAGTTCTTCTGTTTGACGTAGAACTCATCGAAGTCGCAGCAGCAAAGAAGCCTACTGCCAAGAAGTAATTTGAAGACAGCTTCACCCTCAATCATGATCATTTAAAACTGATCAACTGGTTGAGGGTGAATTTTTTTAGCCAATTGTTTTTCGCATTTTGGTAACGCGCCAAGCTGCATCCTCAAGACGTACGTTGAATGCGGGACTTCTTCTCGCCTCTCCACGCAAAGCATCTAACGCCGCATAGCAGCGATCCAGATGTCGGCATACAAGCAGAGCATCACAGCCGGCTACAACTGCCTCAATGAGAGCATCTTTCCAATCTGCAATTTCCTGCGGAAGTGCTCCCATATTCATATCATCACTGACAACGACGCCCTTAAAGCCCAAACGAATCCTCAACCAATCCTGGATGATTCTTTCAGATCTACTGGCCTCGCGCTCGCATAGGACGGGAAAAATTGAATGGGAGATCATGACCATCGGACACTCAGAGACTAGTTCGCGAAATGGAACAAGCTCCCGAGAAATTAAGGTTTGAAGACTCACGTCAATAACGGCTGTACCCAGATGAGTATCAACACCGGCGTGCCCTTGACCGGGAAAGTGTTTGAGACATCCGAGAACTCTCTCAGCTTGTAATCCATGGAGAAACGCGCGCGCACGCGGCGTAACCTGTTCAGCAGAGACACCAAAACATCGATCTCCAATAGCATGATTGGACGGTTCCGTCAGAATATCCAGAACGGGGGCAAAATCTACATTGATACCAATCTCGCGGAGAGAACGACCAACAGCGTGACCATAGTCGCTTAAAACTCCCAGAGCTTCGTTATCAAAACGACCATCTGCAACATGCATGGCTGGACCAAGGTTGGGAAACGGAGCGCCAATTCGTGAGACCCTACCGCCCTCTTGATCGATGGCTATAACTAAAGGAGGATCGCCAGCTGGTCGCAAGCTTTGTAAGGCTTGATTGAGCTTGGAGACGGCACTGAAATCATCTTGTGGAATGTTGCGCCGAAAAAGCGTAACCCCGGCAGGTGACTCTTCTCGATAGAAGCGCTCCTCATCCGGGGTTAGATCCAGGCCTTCCACCGCCGCAATAAGTACGGCACTGGCAGCATCACGCATGAATCTACTCGTCTATGATTTGAAGAATGTAACGTTTGTTTAACTTGGCAGCGGCACAATTTAGAATGGTCCGAATTGCATCGGCCGTTCTACCCTGGCGCCCAATCACCTTACCGATATCGTCCTTGTGGACTTTGAGTTCGATGATATTTGTTTGATTACCTGCGATTTCATTGATTTCGATTTTCTCGACCTGATCTACCAAGGCCTTGGCTACGAACTCAACCAAATCCTTCATATGCGTGTCATTTGCCATTTCCGATCCACCTTGCCGATTCATTAAGAGCTTCAGCTATACTTCGCTATATTTAGTTTATACAATTATTGTTTTAATGCAAAGGAGGACCATCCATGGCTGAGCTTGAAACTAGTCATGTTTTCAATGGTGACATCAAAAAAGTTTTTAGGGCTCTTGGACAATTTGAGAAGTATCCAGAGTTCATACCGGGTGTTACAGGAGTTAAGGTCGATCCAGCCCCAACGGGAAGTAAGGCCAAATGCCTGCTCCGCACGGAACTGAACATCGTTAAGACCTTTTATTATACAAATGAGATGTATGCCGAAGAACCCACCAAGATTTGGTGGACCATGGTCGACAGTAATTTAATGAAGAAAAATGAGGGCAGTTGGAGTTTAACCGCTCAGGGCGATAAGACCCATGCTGTCTATAAATTAGACGTAACCCTCAAAGGCTTCGCGCCATCTATGGTGACAGATCAGATTGCGAAAGCAAACCTGCCCGGAATGTTTGCGGGATTTCAACGCCTGATAGATTCTCTGGAAGGATAGTTCGGAGACTGTTAATCCGCCAAAGCCAGATCGGACCAATCAATAATAAACGGAACACCCAAAGCCTGCCTCACCTGTGGATAGTCGTCCAATACCAAACCGGCGCCACCCAGTGCTTTTGCAGTAGCAAGCAGTTGGGGACCCACCGACTTGGCTGCGTCTCGGTCAACGTCTTGCCCCTTGGGCATCACAACAGCAATTAGGCCAGCATGTTTTACGACGACCATCGGCGGAATGAGCGTATCAGACTCAATGGACCGCGCCTTAGTCATTGCTTCGCACCATTGTTTAATGTGGACATCGCCACCTTTCATAAACGAGGCCTTGGCCACGTTAACCACTAGATCAAGGGGTAAACCCGAGGCTGAAAAACTTTGGAAATGGCTGCCTTCCCCTATGAATTGGTCGAGACCGCGGCGCGACTGCTCGCTCATTGGAGCAAGCCGCGATAAGAGTGTCGTCACTCTGGATTCGTCAAAAGACTCGTAGAACATGGACTTCAGTTTAGAGTAGATTGACATCGAGACCTCAAAAAGCATCGTCTTCATATTTCCCTTATATTATCTCATGTTTAGAGCAGCATTTGCCAATCCTGGTTAGCCCAAAAATTAACCATTTGACAGTGTCAGGCCTCTTGACAGTTTGTCGGCAAGACATACACTAGCGGCGAGAAGTTTAAGGCTTGTTTCAGCGTAAGTTGATGAAATTTATAGATTTTGTTTTTTGAACTGAAACAGTTAGATCTAAACCGACCCATGGCATAAGGCTTGCTTCGTAGATCACAAGGGTTGACGCCCTGGAATTCTGAAGCTGGACCGACTGCTGATCTGGAGGAAACGATGCAAAGCCAAACCGAAAACAAAACATCGAATATCGTCTCTCTTTTTGCCCGCAAAGACGCTGAAAAGGTTGAGAACAAAGAAGCTGTTAAAGCTGAAGATGCCTCCACAAGCTTTTTTGATGCAATGCGTAAGAATTCCGAAAATGAAGAGCGTCTTCGCAAAGAGCGCCTAAAGGCCAACCAATCTGTTCTCAAGTCTTATCGCATCAAGAATTGATCCTGATTATCTAAAATTGGGGCTGGCACTTCGGCCCCAAGATCCTCTTGTTCCTCGTTCCCCACTGTTGCTGTTTTATCTGTTGTTGAACTTCCCATTGTCGCTTTTGAGGACCCATCATGTCATCCAACACAAATCTCCCCACTGAATCTAAAGTTATCGACTTCAAGTCCTTCAAGCAAAAGCAAGAAATCAACAATGAGTTCTCGCGTTCTCGTAAGCCTCTCTATGTGAATAACCAAGAGGGCCGTATTTCGGGATCAATGGACGGCGCGAAATCTGCTGCTGACAAAGGCGAAGATTTCGGTGATCGCCTGCAAAAGATCCGCTCGAGCCTCGAGCGCATTAATTCTTTGATGACTGATCTTAAGAAGCTTTCGACGACTCGCAATAAGGATCAGTTGAACTAATACTGAAAAAAAATCCTCGTCGAATTGTCAGACTTGAACCTGAGCAATATATGGCAATTCGCGGTACCTTTGATCCAGATCCAGTCCGTATCCAATTACAAATTCATTTGAAATTGAAAATCCGAAATAGTCCACCTTCACTGGCACCTCGCGAGCTTCTGGTTTGTCGAGTAGTGTACATAGACGAAGGGATTTTGGGCTGCGTTCTTTTAGAATCCTGATCAGGTAGTCCAATGTTCGACCTGTGTCGATAATGTCTTCCACTAAGATCACGTTCTTTCCAGTAATATCTGTTGACAGATCGTGGGTGATTCTTACCGTGCCCGTGCTGCGAGTTCCCGAGTAACTAGCACAACCGATGAAGTCGATAACAACCGGTGATTTGATTGCACGCACAAGATCTGCCGTAAACATGAAGGCACCTTTTAGCACCCCCACAACCACGACAGGCTCACCACGAAGGTCTTTTGTAATCTGCTCCCCCAGTTGACGCACTCGCGATTGGATTTCTGCCTCATCATGAAGAGGTTTAAAGCGAATAGAGTCTGGATTTACGGGAGTCATACTTTGATCCTTTGAGTAGATGCGAATGAGAACTAAATAATACGCCAAACCAGAGATTCAGGAACAGCCTGATCACTTATTTTGTATGCTCCTGCAATTCTTTTCGCCACAATCTCAGCGGCCGAAGTGGATTCAGCATGAATCAGCGCCAGTGGTTCACCGGACTCAATCTTATCTCCAACCCGCTTCAACCTTGAGAGGCCTACAGAGGGATTAATCTTATCTGAGGACTTTTTACGACCACCACCGAGTTCCACAATAGCCATTCCAAGCTCTCGAACATCACAACTGGCAACAACGCCCGCACGAGGTGCCTTGATTTCGAGTAAGGTTTTGGCTTGCGGAAGCTTTCGCGTATCCTCAATTTGCTTTACGTCACCGCCCTGCGCCGCAATAACTTGGGAAAAAACCTCGAAAGCCTTTCCAGATTTTAGATAACCTTCCATCCGGGATTTGACTGCTGACTTGTTCTCAGATGGACGGGCCAGGAGCACCGTCTCCGCGGCAAGCTCGAGAGATAGCTCACGCGTGCTAAGCGGACCATCACCCTTCAAAACTTCCACGCACTCTGCGATTTCAAGGCTGTTGCCAGCGCGGTCACCCAAGGGACTACCCATGTCTGTCAAAAGACATCGAATCTTTAAACCGCTGGCTGCTCCAACGCTAACAATAGACTCGGCCAACATCAAAGCTGACTCTTTGGACTGCATGAAAGCTCCAGACCCAAACTTCACATCCATTACCAAACAGCCGATTCCCTCAGCTAGTTTTTTACTAAGAATTGACGCTGTAATTAAAGGAACACTTTCGACTGTGTCGGTCACATCACGCATGGCGTATAGACGCTTATCGAGCGGAGCAATCTCTTCTGTCTGCCCCATGAAAACGCCACCATTTCTTGCCAAAAAACTTACGGCCGCATCCGTAGAGGGATAAACGTTCATACCGGAAATTGCCTCTAACTTGTCTAGTGTTCCTCCGGTGTGTCCCAAACCACGACCTGCAATCATTGGAACTTTCAAACCCTCTAAAATACAAAGAGGCATGAGAACAGGACTCGTCTTGTCTCCCACGCCACCCGTACTGTGCTTGTCAGCAATCTCGTTTTTATTGCCTGGCCACGCTAGAATTTTGCCTGAATCGCGCATCGTCAGAGTCAATGCAGCAGCCTCATCTCGTGTCATACCCTTCAAGACAATTGCCATCAGCATGGCCGCCACCTGGTAGTCAGCGATTTCACCCCGCAAAAATCCTCCAAAAAAACCCGTTATGTCCTCTGCGGAGAGGTTCAGTCCCAGGCGTTTTTTCCGAATGATTTCTTGGGGCAGCGTGGCCATCAGGCCTCCTGTTTGCATGATAAGCTCTTAAAATCAATAAGAACATCATTAAAAATGTTGACAAAATAGACAGAGGAATGTATTTTACGCCCCTATTTTGGGCTAGGAAACAGTTTTTTCCTCCAACGAGTCAAATCATTGGTTTTTTCGTCCATTTTTTAAAGGAGGTTCACCTTGGAATTTGAAACAACGACCGACGCCAGCGGTAACAAAGTTAAGAAACTCCCTCCCTCTGTTGTTAAAGATATTGAATTGAAAAATCATGCTCGCCGCCTTGCAAACCTATCCCCAATCCGCATCAAAGTTCGTGCCTGCATTGCATGTGGAACTTTATTCGAATCAGCCGGAAACAGAACCTGCGGTTGCAACACTCGCAGCACAGGATTCATCGCTGGTCGCGAAATTATCTAAGGTCTAACCTTTTAAGACTGAGATTGTTTTGCTCAATTTTTGTTATTTGATTAAATTTCTATCGGCATTTTTTGCCTAATGCCTTCAGGTACTTCATCCGAAAAACCCCCGGTCAGCCTAGCGCCAACCGGGGGTTTTTCGGTTATGACCGATTCGATTAAATTTGATCGAAAGCCGTATATTGTCCATTACGTGGACCAAGAGGGTAAGCAGCAATCCATCAGGAGGGTGCCGCCACCCAAACTTCACACCGCCATGCCTACTGACAAGGTCGAGCTGACTAAAAAACTCAGTGACAACTTTGATGCGGGTGATGAACTAACTGTTAAATCCATCAACCCTCGCCATGCAAATATTCTGAAGGTCGAAAACGGGCAAGGGCAAACGACGTTCATCAGCCACTATGACATGAAGGTGAAGGACAAGATTGCTCCGCGACTTGAGAGTGAGGCGGCTGCCTCTGGGGAAGACATTCCTATCCAAAACGACTACCTTCTGTGGCCCTGACTCTTTCAGCTACCATTTCTCAAACAATACTTTGATGGTGCCTCTGGAACACTGTCTTTTTCAAATGTTCTAAACTGGACCCGCTTTGTAGACCAGCCCATGAATCGTCCGCCCTCTCCTGTGGCTTTGACACGGAAAAACTGCTCTCCAGTCCCGTTTGGGCCAGAATCATACCAAACATTCTCAAACGCATGATTTGAAATTTGGCGGACTTGTCTCTGATCTACTGGTTCCCAAACGACACGCTGATCCGATGAAGAGCATCGCACGAGTCTCTCCAATTCGATACGTCGAGCACCAACCTGAAATCCTGCAATCAGCCTAAATGGGGTTCCAGACTGCTGTTGCCCCTCAGGAGATAGAGTCAAACTTGTGTTAGCTGCAATATGGTCGCTTGAAACAATGTAAGGGCCAAAAATTGTCTCATCAAAGTCTGCAATATCTGCCCAATGAAAACGCTCATTTTTCTGAACGCGAAACGATACTCCTTTGACTCCGTTTACGCTTCTGCACTCATCTTGATTGACTCCGTGTGAACGCGATAAGGAAGCACAGATTTCATTGATAGCAACGCCGAGATTTCTCAATTGGAAATCGGTCAGCCATAGCGGATCGGCGTATGCACGACGCCCCTCTTTATACCGCCCACTAAGCCCTGCTAACATGATAACAATCCGATTGTTGACTCGCTCAACAAGTCCTTCCGTTGTCATCAACGAAACAATTTCATCGTGATGCGCAAACTGAAGGATTCCAGGAACCTCTTGGTCAGTTGATGGAATAATGTAGTGAGCACCCATCGGCACAGTATCTGTGGTTTGACTGTTCTGTAACTCGATACATGTTGATAGCGAGAACGGACAATGAACAACTTCGATCGACAACGGATTATTCACACCCTCTGCAGGATTGCTGCGAGCTAGTGAGAAAAGATAAGCTGAACGGATATCAGAACGGTACATGTCGAGCTGCAGGTCCTGGCGATAGTTCTCAGGAAGATCCTCTTCACGAAGCGGCGTCGCCTCTTTCTCAAGACGAGCAATTACTCCCTCACCGTCTTGAACTGAAAAACCCCTGTTCAAAACGCCTATAAGCTCTTTTGAAAAAACCGAAAGTAAATTTTGCTGCGCATCACTGCCTCGATGCGCTCGAGCTAATGCCCAAATCCAGCGCATTTTTTCCTCGCTGGTGACTGATGAAGATTTCCATCCCAGGTTACCCAACTTGGACTTTAGTAGCACCGCGTATGCAGCAATTTGATCGGTCAAAGATGCGTCAGGACCTACCCCTAACTCCGAAAAGCTGAAACCAACTGCGCTTTCACCTTTGGTTGGAATCTTGGCCCCCAACTGATCACCAATAAGGTAAAATGCAGAGCTTTGCTCAGCGCGAAGGCCGCTTTCCACATAAACGGTTGCCATCAACAATCTCGCAGGAACTCCGCTTAGCTTCGCCGCATCAACAAAGGCCTGCTCTACTGGAGTTAACACCGCAGACTCATGGTCGCGAGACTGGCGGTCGCCACAGCTCCCTAGAAAAACAAACGCTGACAATGACATCAAATAGTGCACATATTTCATGTAGCCTCCCTGCGGCTTGGATGCCAGACATAGAGCAATTTAGGACGTTCCTCGTTTATTGTACTACCGATTCAAACCATCAGCCAGATACCCGCGACGCTGCCAAGCACAAGGGCAAGGCCGGATTTACCGATTTCTGACCGTCCGGAGAGTTGCTCAATCAACATAATCCAAACTGGGTAAGTGGACGTCAAAGCAAGAACAACGCCTAAGGGGGCGCGAGCCATTCCATAAGTCATCAAAATTAAGCCTATAAATGTGCCAGCAAAACTGCCGATTGCCAGAGGAAGCACGTGACGTCCTGTAACAAGCCCGCGAATTGTGTACCAGATGCTCTCAGTTTTGCGAATCTGCCAAATAAATAGAAGCAACACAGGCGCCCACAACCGCAGAGAAGATGCCGTCATCGCAGAAAGATCGTGGATAACGGGCTTAGCAATCACAGCACCAACAGCCTGACCAATAGCTGCAATAATTGCGAAACCGACTCCCACTCGGTAACCGTTACCTGAATTTCCTGCCAACTCCCCAATCGGCCTTTCAGACCGAGGAGCCTGCTTTATAACTAAAATGGCCAGACAAACCGATGTGATAACCAAACCAGAAACCTGGGCCAGAGTTAACTCCTCAGCCAGGAAAAACCATGCAAAAATCGCCGTCAAGCTCGGCGCAAGACTTTGGATTGCAGCCGTCATTGTGCCGCCAATACGGATCAGGGCTGCAAAAAAAGCCGAGTCGCCTATGAAAACGCCAACCACACCGCTTGCCGCAAGCGTCCAAAACGTGGTTGAAGACACACTGGGTGATACCCCCCACAACGCGGTAGCGATACCAAAACAAATCAACGCAACAAACCCTTTAAACAAATTAAGCCATGTGGCCGAATACCCGACGCCATAGAAGCGGTAGATTAGAACCGAAAAAGACCACGTGAATGAAGCAAGCAAGCTCGCAACCCATCCCAGGGAATCACCTGCCAAGAAATTGACGCTTTGAAGCTCCACGAAGTCGATCCTTTATGCCTCTTTTATCAGGAAGATTCAGGCCTTATAATATTAACACAGAGCCAATCGGCCGCCTAAGGGAATCAACCAGAGGTCGTGTATGGAAAATAAAAAGACAATCAGTCAGTGGCACAACAACGATGTGCTCCTCATTTGCGAAGATACGAATTACTACAACATGATTCGCGAGATACTTCGACCGATGAAGTGGATGGTACACCTACCTGCATCGGACGCGCAGTCCGCTCGTGAAAGACTGCTGTCAAAAACCTTTGCCGCACACATTGTGATTGAAAGTAAAAAGATACCAGCGACTGAAGTTCTGCGAGTGTTATTTCAAAGTGATAGAGGCCGGTTAACACCCACCTTGGTACTAACAAACTTCACAGAGCCACTGGATATTCAAATTTTTAAAACAATCTTTAGTGTTACGACAATCTCTAAACCTCTCATTCCAATCAAATTAATCTCAGCATTCAAAGAGATGATCAATTTCTGGGAAAACCCCGCTCTTTATGCTCTTCGACATATCGCTCATCTACCAGAAATTAAAGGAGGAGAGACCACCAAGATAGGAATCCTCGAAAAACTAGCTTTTGATACACAAGCATCGCCATTTGCAATTCAAGCTATTATTACCTTAATGATGCAACAAAATCTCTTCCGAGAAGCCGAAAAAAAACTCTTAGATCACTTCCGGTCAAACCCACAAAATCCAGCGACCCTTGCTCAATGCGCTTGGTTCTATCTTGATTCTCACGCACCATACTACGCGCTTAAATTTCTAACGAAGCTCAAACAAATGGCGCCAAAGTCAGTGATCTTCAATTTTGATCTCGCTATCGGTCATTTAGCGAGTGGGCACCTTGATCAAGCTTTAGTCTTTCTCAAAGAATGGAACGACTACTTTCCAGGAAATCCTGTTATTGAAAGCTTTATAGCACGATTAATCATCGCCGAAGGCCTTGCCGAGAAAGAAGCCTCATTCGGCATTCCTCAATCCTCGATAAAACGCGCCCAGGAAAAATGGCAGGCATTTGAACCGCAGCAGCTGAGTTCTGAAACTGCAAAAACCCGGGAGATCAAAGCATCATGACAGATGAAATTCGAGACTCCCACAAGCTTGGCAAAATTTATGCGCGCACAATCTCAGGTCGTGAATTGGTTCCGGATGCCTGGCTCAATCTGATGTCTGATATCTATACATTTTCTACATCATGTAACGGACTCATGCTTATATCAGGATCACCTGGTAGCGGGAAAACAACATTCATCAAACTCCTTCAGGAACGCAAACCTGTTAACCTTGATATAATCGCCGCCACAAACGCTTCAGCTTCTCCGAAAACAGACTGGATCATAGATGCAATAACACCTTGGCTTACTAGCTCGAGGCAACCGAATCAGTCGATCAGCGAAAAATTGCGATCACTTTCTGAAAATCCTCGTCCCATACTACTGTGTATAGATTGCACCTCTTCCGAAATCGCCGAAAACGCCGTTTCGCAAATTATGGCGTTACTCAATCTTGCGGACGCCAGCAATTTGAATTTCAGCTCGATTATTGTGTTGCCGTCCCCTGCAAGTAGCAGTTTATTCAATGAATCACAGATTCTCCAAAGAGTCACACTCAACAAAAAACTGCCAGAATTTGATGACATGACAATGCAAAACTTCATAATTAATAAAATTCAAAATGCCGGCATAGGTCCGGAGCTGATTTCATCAGAATCGGCCCTAAAAATTTGTCGAGATGCACGCGGAATACCAGGCCACGCCATTCATTTAGTAGCCTCTGCCCTCGGTCAGGAGGGGAATCGCACACAGGACAAAAAGCCAGCACAAAAACTACCTTCAAAAAATCCGACACCGGTCGCAGTTAAAAAATCTAATTCTGATGAAAACAAAAAGCCGCAGAAAATAGAAGATCTATTGGCGCCCGCGAAAAGCTAGAGGAAAAACAAGCTCGTTATGAAACCCCAGAAAAACAAAACCGTCATCGCTATTCTCGTGATAGTTGGTTTGTTATATGTGGGTAATCTGATCATTGATAATCCGTACACCCATAGCTTGGTAAATTTCTATCTCAATGAGAAAATTTTAAAAAAACTACCAATCAGAGCTGAATACCAAAGCATGAAGGTCTCACTTCTGCCGCCGTCTTTTAACATCTACGGCCTAAAAGTCCACAGTTCGGGGAAGGATGGCATAAGGGGCGAAGAACTTGTCGTTGCATCCTCGCTCGTATTTCAAGTCTCACTTTGGTCTGTTTTTATGGCGCATCCACAAATTGGGGATATAGAAGTCACAGATCTAGTCATGAGCTGGCCTCCGCCAGCGGACTTCATGGAAGCCGTGAAAAATTTGGGAACACCCTCGGACAAAAACAAACCAGGAGATCCGTTGTGGCCCCCTCTTCAGCCACCCCCTGTTTCCTCCTTGAAAATCTCAAATGCATCATTGAAGGCAACTTTTGATGGTCTTTCAGTCAACGTCAACCAAGATCCATCGGAGGTTACCCGCTTGGCAGCCGATGGATTAAATCTCGATGTAGAAATCCATGATTGGAAATCATTTAAACTCAATCTTAACTCGCCAAAGACCACCTTGACCGATCAAACAACCTCATACATTGAGTCTGCCAGTGTTAAACTTCGCGGTGAGATGCAGGGGAATAAATTTAAAACCCGCAAATTGGAAGTCCGATCACCGCGTCTGGAAATCGACGGGAGTTCCGACATTGAAATCATCAACAAGCCTAAAAGTCGGGTAATCGATGCTATCAATGTCTATCTGAACTCAAATCAATTCCAAGCAGATTCAAGTATTATTGGAAGCTTTCTGGACATACCGGGCAACCGCGGCAAGTTAGCCGGTTCGGCAAAAACAACACTCTTTATTCCGATCACGTCAAAGAA
>JBIIGV010000072.1:0-14708 GCA_044236265.1 Oligoflexales bacterium | reverse complement strand
TTGAGATTCTTAACCCAGAGCAGATTATTGCTCACCTCGACGCAGACGGTAAACTTGATATGGAGATGGTTGTTCGCCTTGGTCGCGGCTATGTCTCGGCTGATGCAAATCGCTCTGATGACCTTCCGGTTGGCATGATAGCTATCGACTCTATCTTTGCTCCTGTTCGTCGCGTCTCCTACAGTGTGTCCAATGCGCGTGTTGGTCAAATGACTGACTACGACAAACTATCGATTGAAGTTTGGACCAACGGTGCTGAGCGCCCAGACGATGCTTTGGCTTATGCTGCAAAGATTTTGAAGGAGCAACTTACGATCTTCGTTAACTTCGATGAAGTTGAAGAAGATACCGCTGCTCGCGCAGCAAGTGCAGTTCCTGCGACTGTTGCGATGAACGACAATCTATACAAAGAAGTCAGCACGCTTGAACTCAGTGTTCGCGCTGCAAACTGTCTTGAGAATGCTAACATCAAGTTCATCGGTGAATTGGTTACTCGTACTGAAGCTGAAATGCTTAAGACGAAAAACTTTGGACGTAAGTCCCTCAATGAGATCAAAGACCTCCTCGCTGAGATGGGCCTTTCTCTTGGGATGAAAATAGATGGCTTTGATCCGTCAACTTTGCGTAGCCGCGACGGACACCACAACGATTAATTGTTTACGACTGGTAAATAACGAGGAATGTCATGAGACACTTGAATGGATACAGAAAATTAGGACGCAAGTCAGCTCACCGTAAAGCTATGTTGAGAAACATGGCTACGTCGCTGGTTCTGCACGAGCGCATCGATACCACCGTTCAAAAAGCAAAAGAAGTTCGATCACTTGTTGAGAAGATGATCACTTTAGGTAAACGCGGTGATTTGCATGCACGCCGTCAGGCTGATAGCTTTTTCTTCGACGATGCTGCTGTGGCTAAAGTCTTTAGTGGCCTAGCTTCGCGTTTCAAAGATAGAAATGGCGGATACACTCGTATCCTAAAGCGTGGCTTCCGCGTTGGTGATTCTGCTGATCTAGCGACTCTAGAGTTCGTGGATTTTGATGCTAAGGGCAAATAAGCCCCTGACACCTCAGCGTTAAGTTGAGTTGTTTGCTAAAAGATCAAGTAAATCAAAAAGCGACTTTGAACACATGGTTCAAGGTCGCTTTTTTGCATTTGGTTTTTTGGATTCTACGGCCAGTTGTATTCGTTTAGTGGTGTTGAATGGGGACTTCAGCGCAGGTGTTACTTCTCCTCAAACAATGATAAAATGAGGGGGTTTGAGGTTAGCTAAACTGTTCAAGTGGCGGGGGCTAAAGATGTCGCGTCTTTTTTCAGTGATGCTTGTAGGGCTGCTGGCTTTTTCCTGTAGTCGCTCCGAGGGTGGTCGCACACGCACAGTTCGGGAAAGCTTGGACCTATGGACGTTCTCAACGTTTGGGACGATGGTATTTGATTCAGTCCCACTTGAGAATTTGCGTGGTGTCCATTTGGCAGGGGCAGGCCTTTTAAATAGAGATGTATTGGTTAGTGGTGTGATTGACGCTATGGGCGCCCAGGGCACCTATATTGTTTTGACAGATGACAGTGCCAGAATGCTTGTCGATACAACGCGATTGAGCGCTGCGGGCTTTGGTAAAGAGGGTATCCGGGGTAAGCGGTTCGTGATCCATGGAGAGGTAAAAAGCGGCGAGAAAGGCCATATTTATTTAATGGCTAACGCGTTACGCAGGGGCTAGTCGAATTTAATGCGTTTATTTTTTTACATCCTTCGGGATTACGTCAAATATGTCATTGGCACGTTGATTCTGTGTTTGTTTCTATTCGTCCTTTTCGATTTCATTCACAAAACGACTCGTTACTTCCCTCAATATAAGCCCCCCATCGAGTTGATTCTCAAGATGTACGTTTATCAGTTGCCGCTCCATTTTAGCCAAGCACTGCCCATTGCTTCGCTTCTGGCGAGTGTCATCACCATGGTTTTGCTGAGCCGAACCAACGAAGTCACAGCCATGAGGGCAGCTGGTATGGGTCCTCTTCGAATTGGTCTCCCTCTGGCTGTGGGTGGCCTATTTTTAAGTGCACTTGCATACGTGATCAACGAGCGTGTCATCCCACGCTCATCCTATCATCTTCATTATGTCCAGGATGTCCAGATTGAGGGAGGGCAGGCTGAAGAAGTCGCAAGTCATACCAGGTGGCAGCGTAAGGGTAATTTGATTATAAATTTTCGCGACTATGAAATTGGTACCCAAACGATTTTGGGACTAAATATGGTGGAGGTGCGTCCCAGTTTTCGGCCCGATCGGATCATCGAGGCAACCTCGGCCACATACTCACCTGAGTCAAAAGTCTGGGATGCTAATGACATCCAGATAACCTACTTCCATGAAGACGGGACGATCGATTACACGGAAAAAAGAAAGTCTTTGACCGTTCGCCTGAATGTCGATCCAAAAAAACTCATGCGCGATCGCCGTACTCCTGAGGAGATGAGTATTAAAGAGTTGCGTGAGGTCATTGATCGTGGAGAAAAGAACGGATCGGATACGTTGGCTTATCGAGTAGATCTGCAGGTGAAACTAGCCTATCCGTTAGCTGCATTCGTTGTGAGCCTGATTGGTTTAAACTTTGCTTACCGTTCCGAGCGAACGACGGAAACAGCGCGCAGCGTCCTAATGGCGTTTTCAATTGGGATTAGCTACTGGTTCATACTGAACGCAGTAAAGGCTCTTGGCAAACGAGGCAACATACCTCCCATTGTCGCGGGGTGGTTTGCTGACGTTTTTATTTTTGGCGTTGTTATGATCCAAGCTTGGCGGGCGCGCCGAGATTAATTAATCATCCATCCGTTTAACAGAGATACGCTGATGCTGCTCGCCTAACCACTTATTGGTTTGGTTCTGTAGCTCTATGAGCCTGAGTTCCTGATCGAGCTTTGCTTTTTTGGCTGCAAAATCGCGATTTTCACCAAGTTTTTTATCAACTAACTGAAAGATCATAAGACCATTTGGCATCGTGATTGGAGCGGTAAACTCTCCCGGTCTTAGGGGCTCAATTGCAGCCTTTAGTGATCCGGTGAGATCTTTGAGCTTCAGGATCATCGGCTTTTGATCAGGTTTTTTAGCGTTTGGATCGTCGCTGTAAAGGCCCACGGCATCGACAAAATCAAGGCCTCCCTTGAGTTTGCCGTAAATATCGTTTGCGAGGGATTTTTTGGCTTCGACAAGTTCCTTGTTCATTCCAGGTTCAATCTTGATCAATAGTTGGCGCAAGCTGACGTCAATCAAATCGTTTCCTGTCGTCCCTGACTGACTGAGGTAGTAGGTTTCAACGTCTTTTTCAGTGACTTTGATCGATGGGGCGATCACTCGCCTTTGAAATCTGCGCAGAATCAATTGATTACGAAAGTCGCGCCGATAGTTATCGATGGTTTCGCCCTCTTGGGCTAGAAGCTCGCCAAGTTTATCCTTGGAGATTCTTTGCTCCTCCAAATATCTCGATATCTCCTGATCCAGATCTGCTTCAGAAACGTCGATATCCAGATCTTTGGCGGCACCTAAGATAAGCTCAAAGTTGATGGCGTCATTTAGGGCTTTAGTCTGTGCAGGTGCTTCTTTGTTGGCGGGGTATTCGCTTACGACCACGAGTGGTCCCGTTTCAATTTTACGTCGAATATCGCTATAGAAGATTGGGCGGCCATTGACCACAGCCAACACCCGGTCAATCAGTGTCTCGCCAGGATCATTGGCGAAGCTTACACCTGAAGATAGACATTGGATGACAAGCAGAATCAAAGAAAATCGTCGCATCATTGCAATAGTCCCGTGTTAGGAGATGAAACAGAGATGGCGTTCATAGCTGTATTGAGCCAACGTTGAAACGCTTCTAGCCTTTTTGTTCGCAAAAGCTCCGCTCGGATTTCAGGCGCAGCTTCAGCCAGGGAGATTGTTTGAGGCGGTAACTTCTGGACCGGCATTATAATGTGGTAGCCGTATTCAGACTTAATGACGCCGCTGATCTCTCCCATATTCATGGAGAAGACGATATCAAAAAGCGTGGGGAGTTGCTCCTTCGAAAATGGCCCAATCAAACCACCCTTCTCAGCTTCGGGGGTAATGGAGTTTTTTCTGGCTAACTCACTGAAATTACTTTGTTTAGCAACCTTTCGAAGTTCGTTCGCCAGATCTTCTTTTGCAACCACGATTTGTCTTAGTAGAACCCGGGTCGGTTTTCGATAAGATTTTTCATGGGTTCGGTAGTACGACGCCATTTCTGACTCGGAAACCTCAAGGGGTCTAAAGACCTGCTCGTCGAGATATTGTTGGATAATGGATTCTTCGCAAATTTTGGCCTTCAATCGCTCTCGACTTTGCGCAGATTCAAAAAAATCAGGATTTGTTTTTGCAACATCTTGAACCTCTACGAGACATTTTGAAAATCGCGACGGGTCTCCCAGGTCAAATCCCCGCGTCTTGTCCTTGATAAAAAGATAGAGAACTTTTCGTTCGATCACTGATGACACGATGCGCTCTCTCAGTTCTGGACTGTCGGTTACAGCAACTACAGGCTCAGGTTCGTTCTTTTTAGCCTTTGGTACAGAGAAATAGTCTTCCGAGTCTTCAAACTTAGGCACTTTGATATGTAGCTCTAGTTCCCATTGGAAATCTCCAGGGAAAACCGTTGTTCCTCCAATCTCCACCTCCTGGAAGTCTTGGCCTTTTTCGGGGGTGTTACTTGTCTGTGCGCCCATATCCGGCATGGTGTCAGGAGTTGGTAAAGGCTTACTGAACATTTTCCAAATGGTAAAACCAGTGGCCAAGAGAATCAGTGCACCGATTGCGTTTTTAAAACGTTGTTTCATGTTGTTTCCAATCCGGCGGCGAGCGGTTCTAAAAGTTCCAAAAGGTGTTTAATGATAGAGCTCTGTGGGGCATGCTCAAGTGCCTCAATTTTACTGTCTGATATCCAGTACACATAGAGCTTGTAGTCCGGCGACAATCGATACGTGTTCGGCTTGCGTTGCGCTTCCTTAATAATTCTATCAATTTGTTTTTCCTTGAGGGAACCAAATCTTATTTCAAACCAGCCAGCTTTTGCGTTCATTGCGATTTGGCTGGCTCCAAGCCATGACAAGATGAGCTTAAGGCGAGCAACCCCGAACAAACGCGTCGTCTCCTCTGGCGGTGGTCCAAAACGATCTGACAGTTCTTCGGCAAGAGCTGAGAGTTCATCGGAGCGCTCGACACTGAACAGTGATTTGTAAAACTGTAGGCGTAGGCCCTCTTCTGCAATGTAGGTCTCGGGGATCAGCGCAGTTAGCGGGAGCTTGATTTCTGTGTCGATTTTACTTTTTTCCGGCATCTGACCGCGAATCTCTGCGATGGCTTCACCCAACAGATCAGTGTACATCTCAAGGCCCACCTCGGATGCGTGTCCAGATTGCTCTGAACCCAGCAAATTGCCCGCACCGCGGATTTCCAAATCGTGACTAGCGATTTGGAACCCAGCACCAAGCTCTTGATGCATGGCCAGAACATCCAGCCGCCGCCTGGATTCCTCGGTTAATCTTTCTGGGTCTTTTGTCAGAAAGTAAGCATAAGCCTGAACTGATGAGCGACCGACCCGTCCCCGCATCTGGTAGAGCTGAGCAAGTCCAAATCGATCGGCATCCATAACGATCAGCGTGTTCACATTCGGCATGTCCACACCTGATTCAATAATTGTGGTACAAACCAACACGTCAAATTTATGCTCAATAAAGTCGATAATGGTGTTTTCCAACTCTGTCTCGCGCATCTGGCCGTGGGCAAATCGAACAGCAGCTTTTGGTACCAGGCTTTTGACCCATAGCGTGGTAGCCTCAATATCTTCCACGCGATTGTGAAGGAAAAATATTTGGCCGCCGCGATCAAGTTCATGGGTTATGGCATCGCGAATAAGAGATTCGTCCATCCGCGCGACATATGTTTTTACGCTCATGCGATTCTGCGGTGGTGTTGTGATTATTGAAATATCTCTTAGACCAAGCATCGACATGTGAAGGGTCCTTGGTATCGGCGTGGCCGTTAGCGTTAGGATATCAGCTCCAGCGCGAAGCTCCTTTAGCTTTTCCTTATGCAGTACGCCAAACCTCTGTTCTTCGTCTACAATAACCAGGCCTAGTCGTCTCGTCTTCACGTCCTGACTAAGAAGTCTATGGGTTCCCACGAGCACGTCGACTTTTCCAGCGGCGAGATCATCTAAAGTCTGCTTTTGCTCTTTTGAACCAACGAAGCGGTTGATTTGTGCGACCCTGATACCATGACGGCCAAGGCGGTCACTAAATGTTCGGTAATGCTGATAGCAAAGAATCGTGGTGGGCACTAGCACCAGCACCTGGAAGCCTTCGCTAGCGACTCGAAATGTTGCACGTAAAGCAACTTCTGTTTTTCCAAATCCGACATCGCCACAGATGAGTCGGTCCATGGCTTTAGATGCCTGCAAATCTGTATTAACCTCGGAGATGGCTTTAATTTGATCGTCAGTCTCTTCGTATGGAAATTCGGCTTCAAATTTAAAGTACTCATCGCCGGGAGGGTCATAGACATGGATGTGCGCAAGCGCCCGTTGCGCTTGGATTTTGATGAGCTTGTCGGCCATTTCTTTTACAGATTCTTTTACGCGCTGCTTTTTCTTGTCCCAAGCTCCAGATCCAAGTTTGTCAAGGCTTGGAGATGCTGACCCCTCGCCTCCACTGCTGTAACGTTGCAAAAGATTCAGCTTGTCGACCGGAAGATAAATTTTGTCAGTACCTGCGTACTCAATGTGTAAGAAATCACCCGTGATTCCTCCCACGTGCAGAGTCACCATGCCTTTGTAGCGGCCGACGCCATGAAGAACGTGTACAACGAGATCGCCCACTTTGAGATCGCGAAAAGAACTGAGAAAGTTTTTAAGCTTAGTTGATGATGACTTCTGCTTTTTTTGTGTGACACCGAGAAGAACATGTTCGGGAACGACGAGAGTTTTGGTTTTTTCTATCCATAACCAGGAATTTAGATGGCCCGAAAGCACATGGACTTTCTCGTGAGCTCCCTTACTTAAGACGTCAATAATTGATGGATGATTACGCGAGATCTTGAGTTCTCTGTGGCTAAAAAGATTTGCAATTCTTTCTTCTTGTTCAGGACTTGAAGCCAGTAAGCAAACCCTTCCACCATCAAGCTGAATAATATTTGTGATAGCCATAGCCCAAGCGTCAAAGCGCGCGCCTCCGCTAATCGCTGGCGAGACGGGCTCAAATCCGGCCTCTGAAAGAAGTTGCACCTGGTGAAAGTTCTTTCGCAGGACCGGATTACCGAGTTCAATCACTTGGTGAGGTCCATTGAAAAGTTTTGATTCTACATCTTTGCGGTCAGGAAAATGATTTTCAGGTCCGAGACTAATGCGTTTTGATTCGAGATCTCTTTCGTGAGCACCAGTGAATGTAGCCATCAGATCATCGTAGCTTGCAAATGTAGCGTCTACACCTTTAGCAAATAACAGACATGAATTTTCTTTGAGTAGCTCAAATGCGGAGGCGTTACGTGAGCGTAAAATAGGGGCCAAAAGATCCCACCCGGCTGGTCTTGCTCCGGTTGTGAATGCACCGCGAAACCCCTCTTTGTCGGCTGCTGGTACAAGCTCAAGACTCAGCAAATACTCATGAAGTCTCTGAGCTGAGGACTTTCGGTCAGTTGACAAAATTTCGTTAGCAGGACCGATCATGAAAGAATCAAGTGATTCACGGCTTTTTTGATCGTCAACGCTAAAGGCTCTGATACTGGTGATTTGGTCACCGCTAAATTCAATGCGTAGCGGTAACGAGCTATTCGGTGGATATACGTCTATGAGGGATCCTCGAACTGAAAACAGGCCCTCTTCGTCAACCAGTGTCGATGAGTGATATCCGGCACTCTCAAGTTTTTTAAGTAAATCATCTTGGTCTAATTCATCATTAACGGCGATGTTGACGCTAAATTCCGTGACAAGATCCCGTGTTAATGTGCTTTGGAACAACCCAGCCAGAGTGGTGACTATAATGACCGGCGTTGGAGTTTCACTTAGGCGAAATATCGCATCCAATCTCTGCCGACGACTCAGGGTTGGATTTATAAAACGGTCGGCACCCCACATCGAAAGGTGTGGAAGGTGGGAAGCTACGATGCCGGCTGATGACAATGTAGATGCATTGTGGTCGAGTAAGTTTAAAAAGGCTGAAACGTCACGATGTGTCGGCACAACTACGATCAGTTGGCCCCAACGCTTTGAAGCGCTCAAAGTGAGAAGTTGAACAGTCACGTCTGACGTCCCAATGAGTTGGGCGCGATGGGGGAAGTTTTTCTCGGACTGAAAAATCCCCAATAGCTGCTCAATGTGTAGGCTTGAGCTTTCGTTTTCGTGAACTGGTGTTGATTGGCTCAAAGAATTATTTTCCCCCCAGATTTCGAGCTCTTACATTAACTGCGCGCTAGCTTATTGGCAATAAGTTGGCTGAGGCTGCATAATGTCTACTAAACGCCGGTAATGGTTAGGAAAAAGCCCGCCAAGTCTAGATTGGTTGCACGGGAGTCTCGGATTAGCTCCAGGTAAGCCAGACGTTATACGGTGGTGACGGAGGATCAATGTTATGTCAAATCTCAAACCAAATTGCCCACACTGTGAAAGGCTGCAAAAGGCAACGCGTGGAGAGCTCGAAAGCCTTGTCTGGCAAACTAATCATGTGATCGTTATCGCTGGAGACCATCAATACTTTCCGGGCTACTGCGTTGTCATCGCAAAAAAACACATTCGCGAGATTCACAGTTTACCGGAGGCCGAGGCACTGGCGATTTTTGCGGACGTTATGGCGGTAGGTCGCGTTATTGAGCGAGGTTTTAAGCCTCTGAAAATGAATTATGTCTCTCTCGGTAATGTCGATGAGCATCTTCATTGGCATGTCATGCCTAGATATCACTCTGATCCAGATCATAAGGATCATCCATGGAAGAATGCGGCTAGCTTTGCCACAAGGCTCACAAATTCAGATGCCATCAAACAAATACGTTCAATTTTTTCGACATCCTAATCCATACCAACTTATGCTAATCTAGTCTGACACTCATATCGAATATCGTGTCGAAAATTGGAGGAATGAATGAGTATTTGGTGGAAATTATCCGTAGTAGCAGCTCTGTCAGGATTGTGTACGTCAGCTTTTGCTCAACAAGAAGTAATTGGTGACGATGGTTATAACAAAACCTATAACGATGAATCGAAAAGCTTTGGTGAGAGGATGAAGGCTGCACGCACACCTCCCAAAGTTGTCGTTGAAAATACTTACGGTGGCTTCACGCTGGGTGTTGTTGGTGATTTTGGACCTGTCTATGATGCAGAACCAAGCAGCAGCTCGGGGATGGGATATGGCTTTGGGGTTGAACCTGGCTATGTGATCCAAACGGAGATGATCAGCCGTATGGAGTTTGGGGCAGAATTTGCTTATCGCTCCTTTGACTGGAAACATACCAAAGGTGTATCAGCGGCGATGACTCCAACTAGTTTTACGCCTCGCTTTAGTATTGGTCACTCTATGGGTGACAATATGTTTGGCATGCTTCGGTTTGGTTTTGGCTTTGCTAATGCTCAAGCCACTTACAAAGCAAACGGTATAACCTCCAAGACAGACGAAAAGATGGGGCTTGTGCTGTCGGGTGGTTATGACGTGACTTATGGAGTCGGAATGGGTCAGTTTTTCGGTGGACTTGGTGCTAGCCACTTCCGCTGGACATTCTCTGAGCTAAAGACTGGCGCTGCTACTGACAGTAACTACGATGGCCGCCTTGACCTAAATTACGTTAATCTTCGCGCGGGTATGCGACTAAAGTTCTAATTTAAGAAATAGACAAACAAAAAGGGCAGCCAATCGGCTGCCCTTTTGATTTATACGTAATTTCCTTTTTTGATCTTCTCGATAATGATCTTTTCCGCAATTTGTGGATCACGCGGAGCAACCGAATAGTAGGCCTGCTGTTCGCAACGACGCTTGTTTTTGTAAAGCCACTCAAGGATCTCAGCTAAACCTTTGTTACGCTTATCTCTAAAGAATGGGTCATTTTGTAGGGCGTCTTTGGCCTTTTTCAAGGCTCGACCTTCCTGAGCGTCTTTCTCATTCACAGAGTAATCATTGAGGTCGTATTTCTTTATATCCTCTGGAAGTACACCCAGAAATCTAACTTCAGGGGCGGAGAAGTCACTGTTTCGGATCAGGGAAGACGCTGAGCCTGCCTTCAATGTGCGGTAAATGTTTTGAAGCGTATAGGCGTCGAGGTCTCCGAAGAAGTAAAGCGGAATTTTAAGTTGATCTTGGATGCGTTTTACCCATCCACGGACCGCGTTTGAAGGTACCCCTTGTGAGCCCACCACAATGCAGTTGTGGCGCTTGGTGAAACCATTGGCTACGAGCGTGTTGGCCGTACCTTCCGACTCAATGATGATGCCGAAATCAATTTTCTTTTTGGCTTTTAGAGTTAAATTCTGTGGGCGGTTTTTTGGTTGGAATGGAGAGGTTCCAAGTTGGCTTAAATCAATGACCGCCTGGGTTCCATCAGACATTGTCTCAGTCACGACAAGTTGCTGGGAGTATGTTTGGCCGCCGCGGTCGTTGGCAAAACAGTTAAGTTCTTCGCGGTAGGCCTCAATCATCTCGCAGATAAAATCGATCACTTCATCGGACTCATCTTGATCAGCAAAATCTAAGGCCTTGAGCAGGGGGTTTTGCTTAATTTCACCTTTGCTGACGTAGTAAAGTTCGCGTTTGTTGGCGACGTTGCCTGTTTCCAGGTTGCGCAACAGGATTTCCAGCATGAAGACGGAGCGAGACATCTTTTTCACGGAGCTGACGTTTAGCTCTGTGCTGACTTTCTTGTCTCCCGGGGTGAGAAAGCCTACGCGGTGATCGTAAAGAGAATTATCAAGGCTACACTTTGTTGCCTTAAGCACTGGCCTTTTGGCCTTCTCAAGGTCAGTCAGCATGTGGTCACAAAGCGCTAAACACTGCTTCATGATATCAGTGTTAATGCGGCCTTTTCTTGGGGAGTGAACAGATGGCATATATGTCCTCTTTCTGGGTTATTTCTTGTTGGCGGGAGCTTTGGCAGTTGCCTTTTTTGCCGTAGCTTTGGGCTCAGGTTTTTTCTCAGCAGCCTTCTTCTCAGTCCCTTTTTTAGAAGCGTCTTTTTTGGTTGCCTTACCTTTTGTTTTTTCTGGGGCGAAGACGGAAAGAATGTCCTCGTCTGACTTCTTTTTCTTTTTGCTTTTTGGAGCATCGTCGGAGTCGCCTGAAACCTCTCCAAAATTCTCTTCAGACGAGGAATCTTCAGACGCTTCTGCTTCCATCGCCTCTAACTCCTCAGGAGTCGGAGCTCTGGATGCCTCAAGCGCAGAGTCCTCATCTCGGAAGGCTTTGAGGCGCTTTTTACGCGCCAAGTTTGCTTCGTCAAGAGCGGTTTCAGCCGAGGCAAGTTTCGTTTGGGCTTCATCTGTATCGCGGCCGAGGATTTTCTTTAATCCCTCGTATGCGGCTGTTTTTCGCTTGTCTGGGCTCTTCGTGATCCGAACTAATGTATCAACGAGGACTGGTCCAAACTTTTCTATGTGTTGAATTTTCTCTTCAAGATCGGCTGCCTTGGTCTCCCGTGAAAGGTGGCGAGATAGGCGTTGGCCTGCTTGCATGAGAGCTCGGCGAATTTCTTCGACAAGCTCATCGGAAGCATCGATCGTTTCTTTGGAGGCGTTTTTGAACTTAATAAATGGTGACACGATGGAAACCGCCAAAATATACGGACCAGTTGGCAGCGCATCTTTTGGTTGTCTTAGACCGTAGGAACGCCAGTTCACGGTTGTGATCGCTTTTACAATCGCACAAGCTGCTTTATCAAACTGCAGCGGCACGCGGTTTGCAAAGCGAAGGACTTGTACGGGTTCATCGCCATCAATGCCTGCACCGTGAACCCGGGCGATCGCTACTTCCACCTGAATTGGCTTGAAGTCACAGATGGTTGGCTTTCTAGTCGCAACAGCGAAGAAATCAATCTCACCAAGACGCTCAACAGAAAGTGACATCGCGTCTTCGCCGATGCTCACAACACTTTGCGTGCTTGGCGCCATAAGCTGAGTGGCTTGGACGGCGGCATAGACTGACTTTAAACTTTCGTCAGAAACAGATTCTACACCCTTATCAAGAAGGTTCGCAGGGAGGCTTTGAGCCTTCCACATGTCGGTGATGACTTTGTCACTCATCCGGGAAAAGCCGGTTTTGAGCCAAGTTTGAAGTTTTGTGCGACCAAAGAGTCGAGCGTGCGCCAAAAACTCTCCAAGTTTCATGGTGTGAGGATGCGGCTCGGTTGCGTCAGGGACGTGAGGTACGTCTTGTGTTACGCGCTCATAAGTGGCCGAGCCAACTTCAGGCAATGTATAGGTCAACGTCATGTGCGGGTTGACCAGGACGTTTCCGCGCAGGTAGCTCAGTAGACCGGCCTCGCCGTTTAGTTGAACGCGGCCTTCCATGATGAACTCAACGGATGTTCCGTGATTGCGATCCCAATCAATGGTTTGGCGGTCCCGAACGATACCCTTGTTGTTTTTAAGATCGACTTCAATGGAGCAAGAGATGGCTTTGCGCTGATCTTTGGTCTTTGTAATAACTCGCACTGGCGTTGCCGTAGTTTGAAGAGCCCAGGTTGTTGCAGCGGAAATACCGATACCCTGCTGACCACGGCTACAGCGACCGCGTCCAAACTTGGAGCTTGCCAGATATTCGCCAAAGACTTTCGCAATGTCGTTTTCGGGGATGCCAGGACCGTTGTCATCGATGACAATTTTCAGGCGGTCCGTGTTTTTCATCGTGCCCGCACCCATTTTCTCAATCACAATATTGATATTGGGTAAAATGCCGTGATCTTCGCAGGCATCAAGGCTGTTATCCATCGCCTCTTTGACGGTGGTTAAAACGGCTTTTGTCGGCGACGAAAAGCCCACTTGCTGCAGGTTTTTTGAAAAATATTCAGCAGTTGAGCTCGATGTAATCTTCTTGCTCGCCCGTGGTTTTGGTGCGTCTTCAGCGGCTGGTTTTGCTGACTTTTTAGTCATGCGGTGGCTCCAGGACATGAAAGTTAACTGGTCATTCAAAGCTTTAGGGCATTTGAACCCGTCATTGAAACAGGGATTTTCGGCCTTCGTCAACACCCGATTCAAAATGGCAGGCCCTTTGGATGGCAATTCGGTGCCGCTGGCACTACTATTTAAGGGTATGAAATAAATGGAAAAACATTTTTGAGGTCCAGATGTCGTCGCAAAAAAATCCGTGGCCGAATCGGTTTACAAAACATGCCGGTATTGAGATTCCAGTCATTTGTGGCGCCATGTACCCATGCAGTAACCCGGAATTAGTTGCTGCAGCCAGTGAAGCTGGAGGGATTGGTATCATTCAGCCTGTCTCGTTAGTCTTTGCTCATGGCCATGATTTTCGCGAAGGTCTTCGCTACATGCGGACATTGACCAAAAAGCCCCTTGGTCTCAACCTGCTGGTCGAAAAAAGTGCAAAACGATACGAAGACCGACTAAAGGTCTGGCTTGATATCGCAGTTGAAGAAGGCATTAAGTTTTTTGTCACCGCTTTGGGTAATCCAACGTGGGTCATTGAAAAAGTTCGCCCTGTGGGGGGCATTGTTTATCACGATGTCACTAATCTTAAATGGGCAGAGCGTGCTGTTAACTACGGTGTGGATGGTCTCATTTGTGTCAATAATCGCGCGGGTGGACATCTTGGAACAGAGTCGCCCGAAAAGTTGATGACAGACCTGAAGCAATTTGGGCTTCCCCTTGTTTGTGCAGGCGGTGTCGGAAGTCACAAAGAGTTTCGCGACATGCTAGCGATTGGCTACGAGGGTGTGCAGCTCGGCACACGATTTATTGCCTCGAAGGAATGTACGGCGCACCAGGACTATAAGGACGCCATTTTGAAGGCCAAAGAAAAAGATATCGTAGCAACCGACAAAATCAGTGGGGTTCCTGTTTCCATCATTAAAACCCCGTACATCGAAGCAATTGGTACTGAGGCGGGACCAATTGCGAAGTGGATGCTAAAGCATCCGACATTTAAGCATTACGCGAGGATGTTCTACACGCTCAAAAGTATTTGGCAGCTCAAGCAAAGTAATCAGCGTGGCTCAAGCTATAAAGACTTTTGGCAGGCTGGACAAAGTGTAGAGACCATCGACCAAATTTTATCTGTGGATGCCATTATGAAAGAGCTCGTAAGCTAGAACAAAGCCATTGATTAGGATCTGATTCATGGATTTGTACTCATTTGAAAGCTACCGCGCCGTGCTTCGGCACTGGATGGATCACGTGGCTCAACGTGGTGGGCAAAAACGGCTGGCGGATGGAGCCGGATGCTTACCCAGTTATCTTTCACAAGTTATGGCAGGAACCGCTGAATTAACTCCTGATCAAGCCTACGGGATGGCGGGAGTTATGGGCTTTGATCGTGATGGTACGGATTTTTTTGTGCTACTTGCCCACAAAGAACGAGCAGCAGCAAAATAATTTCGAGAGTATCTAGAACGCAATATCGCTGAGATCAAAAAACGTAAACAGCAAATGAGTGAACGCCTGAATCCCTCGCGAGTTTTATCGGGAGATGATCAAGCGCGCTATTATGCGGCGTGGTT
>JBIIGV010000177.1:0-4961 GCA_044236265.1 Oligoflexales bacterium | reverse complement strand
GACGAGTCCATCAACGTATCGATGGAATCCATCTATGTTCCAGAGCCTGTTATCGAGCTCGCAATCAAGCCCGCAAAACAAGACGATTTGGTTAAGATCTCCAAAGCGCTTAACCGCTTCATGAAAGAAGACCCCACGTTCCGCGTTCGTGTTGACGAAGAGTCAAACGAAACGATCATTAAGGGCATGGGCGAACTTCACCTTGAAATTTACGTCGAGCGCATCAAGCGCGAGTACAAGGCTGAAGTTCTCGTCGGACAGCCAAAGGTAAACTACCGCGAAGCACCAGGTAAGGCCTCAACGTTTGACTACAAGCACAAGAAGCAAACCGGTGGTTCTGGTCAGTACGCTCACGTTGTGGGAACACTCACTCCGTTGCCAGAGGACAGCGAAACGACATTTATTTTCAACAACAAGACTGTTGGTGGATCTGTTCCAAAAGAATTTATCCCAGGTGTTGAAAAAGGCCTTAAAGAAGCTATCGACAAGGGACCACTTGCTGGTTGCCAGGTTATCGGTTGCCAGATCGATCTTGTCGACGGTGGATTCCACCCTGTCGACTCCTCTGAAATGGCGTTTAAAATCGCTGCACGTGCCGCGTTCAAAGAAGCCTTCCTTGCGTCAAAGCCTGTTCTTCTTGAGCCGATCATGCGCGTCGAAGTTGAAACACCAGTCGAATTCCAAGGTCCTGTACAAGGTGACTTGTCGTCTCGCCGCGGTCTTCTCCTCGGATCTGACATGCGCGATGACTACGCCGTCATTATTGCTGAAGTTCCGCTTTCGGAAATGTTTGGTTACTCAACTGACGTTCGCTCCAAAACCCAAGGTAAAGCAGGGTTCTCCATGGAGTTTGCGCGCTACAAGCCAGTTCCATCCAACATTCAAGAGCAGGTTGCTGCGAAGCACCGCGAAGAGTTGGCTAAAGGTAACAAAGAGTAATCCACGTTATCTCTCACTAAAAAAGCACCGGGTTCATTCCGGTGCTTTTTTCTTTTCCCTGATCATGTTCAAGTTATTAAAGATTACCTCTTCCGGGCGACACGATCTTGTAGATGCTACCGCTAGAAAAGTCCGCTACATACAGCTCACCTGAGGCATCCTCAGCAAACGTCGAGATGAGAATATCCCATTTTCCAAGGAGTTTAAGCGTTTGACTTTCAGTGCTTAACCTTGGCGCGGCATCTGGAAGATCAATACTCCAGATACGCCCCGATATGAAATCTCCAAACAGGTAACGTCCCTTCAGTGATTTTAGCTCTTTTCCAGCATACTGAAATCCTCCCGTGACACTTGCGCCTTGAGAATGATCGTAGACGGCCACGGGATGAACGACATCTTTGCGGTGAGCATCACAGAGATCTGCGGAGCTATAGCACTGATTGCCTTCAAAAATCCGCCATCCCATGTTGCCACCCGCAGGGACAATCGACACCTCTTCCCATTTGTCCTGTCCAACATCAGCAGCAATTAATCGTCCGCGAACATCAAAGGAATATTTCCAAGGATTTCTTAGACCGTAGGCGTAAATTTCCGGCTCTGCTTTCGCGTTACCAACAAAGGGATTGTCTTTCGGAATTCCGTAGGCACGTCCTGACGCCGAGTCTGGTCGATCCACATCGATACGTAACATTTTGCCAAGCAGAGTTTTTAGATTCTGCCCTCGATTTTCCGGATCGCCGCGCCAACCACCATCCCCGAAGCCAATGTAGAGCATCTTATCCGGCCCGAAAACGAGACTTCCCCCGTTGTGATTTTGGTAAGGCTGATCAACCTCAAGGATCTTCCGCACGGCCTTGGTCACCACGGCTGTATCGGCTTGCGACGTTAGACCATCGATCCACTTCCATTCCTCGATGCGAGAAAGATCTGACCGCGGATTATAATGCACGTAGAACAGCTGATTTTTTTTAAACTCGGGATGAAATGCCAGCCCCAGTAAACCGAGCTCAGATGCTGTTGCCACGGTCACATTCAATAACAAAGTCTTACGACCAGAGGGAATGTGAAGCAGGTGAGCTGATCCGCTTTTCTCAAGGACTACGACGCGCTCCGAATCACCTGGGAGAAACTTAAGATCAGTGATGCTTTCAAAGCCTGTAGCTAACTTTTTAAGGCCAATTGCTAGCGCCGGATCTAAGGCCTGTTCGGTTGGAATCAAAAGAGAGTCTTTTGTGGCTGACTCAGCTTTTTTACGCCCATCAAATGAGAAAAAACTCACAATGCCTCGTCTAATCGACGTACAGGTACTGATGGAGAGGATGACTAACACCAAGATTACTGAAATTTTTGGAAAAACACGCATTTTTACCCTCGGTTTTAAGGATTTAACCCTCTATACTCTGCATTATAGTCAAAATTCGGCGATGAGGTCATCGCTACTTATCTAATGACTGATATTTTGCATGAACCTTAAAACACCGCTTCCTATTGACCCCCTGATACCGCAGATCACGGACGCTATTGCTGCCGGAAGGGATGTCATTCTTAAAGCCAGTCCAGGAAGTGGCAAAACCACTCGCGTGCCACCTGCCCTCATGGGTGTCGTCCCCGGGCAAATCTGGGTTCTTGAACCGCGGCGTCTCGCGGCTCGTATGAGCGCCATCAGAGTCGCTGATGAGCTTGGTGAGCGAGCCGGGGCAACTGTCGGCTGGCAAATGCGTTTTGACAATAACGTATCCGCCAAGTCGCGTGTCATTTTTTTGACAGAAGGCATGTTTACCGCACTGTTCGCTCAAAACCCCAGTCTTGAGGGCGTTTCCTGCGTGGTACTAGACGAGTTTCATGAGCGACACCAACAAACCGACGTAGCATTTGCGTTACTGGAGCAGCTTCGACAAACGCAGAGGCCCGACCTGCGTCTTATTGTTATGTCGGCAACCCTTGACACAGGCCTCCTGAAGGACGCGCTGTCTCAGGCTGCGTTGATTGATCTTGAGATTCCCCTACATCCAGTAAAAATAGAGCACTGGGAGCAGCAGAGCCACCTCAACATTGTTGAGCGCACAGTTGAGGGCGTTGAACGCGCCGTAACCGATACGAGCCATCGGGGCCACGTCTTGGCATTTCTGCCTGGCACGTCTGAGATACTTCGCACTAGGACCATGCTTCAGAATCGTTTACCTGCAGCCGAGTGGCTTGTCTTGGAACTGCGCGGCAGCCTTGATAAAGCAACCCAGGACCTTGCATTCAAAGAGACCGCGCAACGCAAAATCATTCTCGCCACGAATATCGCTGAGTCGTCGATTACAATCCCGGGCGTGACGGCTGTGATCGATAGTGGCATGGCCAGGGTCGCTTCATACAATCCATTTACAGGCATGAGTAGCCTCGAAACAAAACCTGTCGCCAAATCATCCCTGATTCAGCGTGCAGGCCGCGCAGGCCGGACAGCTCCCGGCATGGCGCTACGCCTTTTTTCCAAACAAGATGAAGCAGCACGGCCTGACGTCGACACGCCCGAGGTATTGCGACTTGATCTCGCACCGATCTACCTGTCGCTCCTTTGGATTAGCAGTAAGATTGGAGAAGCCTGGCGCCCGGAAGACCTCCCTTGGCTTGCGCGTCCTGACACAAAAGCGTGGACTGATGCACGGCAGCTACTTTGTCTTCTTGGGTTCACCGATCAGTCAGGTCATTTACTTGACACACGGACACCTCTTCTACCAGTTCATCCGCGGGTGGCAAAATTTGCGAGCACCCTCATCGCCGAGCGCTATACGGATGAAACACCGTGGCTGACAGCGATCTTAGCCTCACCCGATGATGCCCCAAGCCCCACAGGAGACTTAACCGGACTTGGCTGTGACCTGCTCGCGCGATATGAAGCTCTGCGTGCTATGCGCAACCCATCTGGCACCGTCACAAGAGCCGCGCAGCAGATAGCTCGCATCTTGAAGATAAAGAACTTCAAAGAATTACAAGAATGTCGGCCCGCTCATGAGCTAGATCCCACAAAGGCACTGCTAAGCGCGTTCCCGGACCGAGTGATGCAGATCCGTCCAAAAACTGCAAAGGCCAACTGGATTGAAGCTACCCTTTGCACGGGAGGAGACTTACGACTTGCTAAGGAGAGCGCTGCGGCGCACGGCGAGTGGGTCATTGCCCTCGACGCTACGTCGACCCGGGTTACAGGAAGTCTTGCGGCTCTCACAAATTCTCCGGCCAGTACATCATCACAAGTGACCGTGACTATGGCCTCACAGATTACGCTTGCCGATCTGTCTGCCTCTCCCCTGCTCGCCACCGAAGACATTCGAGAGTGGGATGAGCGCGCGGGAAAGTCTCGGCTAGTTCGCAAGACAAAGTATGGCGTCCTAGCCCTTTCCTCCCAATTCATCAGCGAAGACATTGGATCCGCTGACAGCCCATCTGTTTCCGATTCGGCCAGCCATCTACTCCAGCAACTCAAAAAATCGTGGCCAAAGCCATTTGATGATGGTGAAGAGTTTGAGTCCTACCTTATCCGGCAAAAGCTAGCATACGACGCAAAACTCACAGATCACATTTGGGACCGCACCGAACTGTTTGAACTTTTACTGGCACATATCTGTGACGAGGCTAAAAGCTTCACCGAAGTTGCTGCCCGTCCTCTTGGGGAATGGCTAAGACACTGTGTGGGCGAAGATGAGTTCAGTCGACTCCTTAAAATCACTCCCCTGACGATCACGGTTGGAGCCGGACACAAGGTCAAAGTTCACTACTCGGCATCATCACCTCCTTGGATCGAAGCACGTCTGCAAAACTTTTTTGGGCAAGCGCAAACACCCAAAATCCTCGACGGTAGACTGCCATTGACTGTGCATCTATTAGCACCCAACATGAGGGCCCTCCAGGTGACCACGGATTTGGCTGGATTTTGGCAACGCGTCTATCCATCACTTCGTAATGAATACCAGCGCAAATATCCTCGGCACGCTTGGCCCGAAAACCCTCTGACAGCTGAGCCCCCACCTCCAAAGCCG
>JBIIGV010000060.1:0-17984 GCA_044236265.1 Oligoflexales bacterium | reverse complement strand
ATCTGAACTCAAATCAATTCCAAGCAGATTCAAGTATTATTGGAAGCTTTCTGGACATACCGGGCAACCGCGGCAAGTTAGCCGGTTCGGCAAAAACAACACTCTTTATTCCGATCACGTCAAAGAAGCCGACGGGATTCACCACAAATGGAAAACTGCAAAGTCATGATGCTAGATTTTACGACTTTCGCCTCTACGAAACCGCATCTGATTTTTCGGTCGACTTAAAAAAATTCACTTTATCTAACATCGATTTAAAGATTGGTGAAAAGACCGTCGCCACAGGTTCTGGGTCGATAGGCTTTGATAAGGTGGTTCCATTTGATTTTAAACTGACACCAACAGATCTTCCGTTTAAGGATCTACTTGGAATATTTAATGTCGATTTTGACGTTCTCAATTTTGACATGACCAGCCCTCTACTCGCGATAACCGGAACGGGCGATCCATTTTTAATGTCTGTACAAGCAGCTACACAACTTAAAGATTTTAAAACTCCAGGTCTTGATTATGATCACACGCGACACCCGAACTCACCCACTTGCGATCTAGATCTGTTACTAAAAGTGGACTCAAATGAACTACAGATCAATCGAGGCGCAGGTCACTGTTACGGGCCCGCAAAATCCAGCAAATTTTCGCTGAACATGTCGGGCGCCACATCATTTGACCCAAAATCTGGTTTAGATATTTTACTGCGATCTGACGAGTTCAATCCATCACCATTGGCTTACTTTGCCCAAGCTTCGCTGGCTGGACGTGGAGCCATGCAGACGAGGATTCACGGAGCTTACGACAACGTGAAAGTCGACGTGGAAACAAAGATCAATGACACCGTTATTGGCAGCACTGCAGTGGGAGAGATGAATGCGAAGCTTACGGTGCACGATGAGTTCCTTGAATGGAAGGATTTCAAGATCAGATTTGATGGTGGCGGAAATCTACTTAGCCCGTCTGGCAAACTCGCCTTCGATGACGACCTGAATATCGACTTCTCAGCTAATGCGCGGCTGGTCGATCATGGGGTCATCGGTTCCATGATACGAGACATGACTGATGGCAAGCAGTCTTTAGAGTTTGTCGCGCGTTCAGTGGACATTAAAATGAAAGGACCGGCATTAAAACCGTTAACATGGCAAGGCTCTCTTGAGCTTGACATTGAAAATGCGAGAGACAGAAATTATTTCTATGGCAAATCCCTGAAGGGCGTCATAAAGGGAACACCTACTGGACTTGCGACCGATGATCTCGAAATTCTTACCGCAGGCACCAAAGCTGACATTAAGTTCAATCACGTTCGGTCGGAAAGGCAAAATCCTTCGGACGTTCTGACAGAATTGGGCTTGGGAAAGAACGATCGTTTCGAGATCGAGGGCAAACTGACACCGATATCTGGAGCTGGCGACGAGATTAGACTCATTCCCATTGTAGGAAGATATGCTGCGGAATATGGGATATCTGCCCAGACATCGGGCGACTTCAAATTTGCTGGAAATCTCAGCAAACAAACTGGAATCGCCCGCCTAAGGACGTCTAAAACTAAAATCACAAATAACCCGGTCAGTGACATTGTATCCTCAATCGTAGTTGACGGCGGCAAGCTTGACATCATGGCTGAACAAGGTGGCAGCGCACTCAAAGCTCGCGTCAATCTCGATTTCAGCAAGGACGAGATTCCCTTTAGTTGGTACATTTCTGCACGTAACGCAGATTTTCGACCCTGGCTTCCATCCGTCATGTCTCAAGACGCCAGAAACTATGCCTACCTTACCGCTACTTGGACACTACAGGGGAGGATGGATCGATGGTGGGAAAGCAAAGGCGAGCTAGACTTAAAAGATTTAAGAATCAGGTACTACTCAGCAGGATCAGGAAACGGACAACGGTTTGACTTCCGCTCGGCTCATGCATCACGCATTTATTTCAGTGGAAATTCCTGGGTTGCAGCCGACAATCTTCCACTGACAATAAGCAGTTCATTCGGAGAGTTGAAATTTGGACTTCGCGATCATCGTCCGCCACACCACTTAGGTGTCTTGATTGATGGAAAGATGGACATCGAAGCCCTAAAGCTATTTATTTCTGATGTCGAGACGGCATCTGGATCACTCGCAATAAACGGAGCCATTACGGGGTCAATTGACAAGCCCAATGTCGATGTCAATGTCAGAAATGTAGATACAGAATCCAGATCAATGGACCTGGGACTACTCGGATTTAGACCTACATTTCAAAACATCGAACTTAACGCAAATATCAAATACGATGGCGTCCATATCCGACGATTACGGGCGAATAAGGGCAATGGAGTCATCGCTGCCAATGGATTCATCGCAAGACCAGGTTCTGGCGAAGATACCGATCTTTCGATCAATCTTGAGAACGCTGCATTTCTGTACCCTTTCCCGATCGTAAAGTACTTTGACTCTTCTATTGATGGTCAGATTAAGATTTCTGGTACCGCAAGACCTTGGACGGCGGCGGGTAGAGTTGTTATTCGGCGCGCCAGATCAAATCGAGACTTTGATCTTCGTGAAGCCATCATAGAAGGCTTGAGATCGCAATCCACAGGAGATAGCACAGAATCAATTACTCCTACGGTCAATCTCGATATAAACATCGGTGCTGAACGCTCAATTTCTTTTTCGAGTCGTTCAGTTCAAGCAGAGCTCTCAACTGATCTGCGGATCGCAGGCAATAACCTGACCCCAAGTATCATCGGCCTGGTTGACATTCCAAAAGGGCGATTTTTTTATAAACGCGACTTCGAGATTAAGCGGGGTCTTATCAACTTTGATGATCCCATTCAAGTAGACCCCTCTCTGGACATTTCTGCAACTAGTGATGTCGCATCATATCGGGTTGCCATTAACATCTCGGGCCGAGCAAGCTCACCCATGATAGATTTCACCGTCGACCCAGCAACAAGACCAGATGGACAGGCGTTATCAAAGATGGAAATTATCGGCCTCTTGAGTCGCGGATCACTTCCGGATGCACAGTCAGGAAGAAACACGTCCGAATCTGCAGCTGCGGCCGAGGCCTTAAACCTCCTAGCCGGGCAGGTTGAAGACACTGTCCAGAAAATATTCGATCTCTCTGGACAAAATGTAATACGGCAGGTTTACATCGACACTTACGCACCGGAGGGTGGAACACCTGTTGCTCGGTTCAATCTTCCACTCAACATTACCGACGACTTTGACGTCATTTTAAAGGTTGATCAAACAACGCTTAAGGTGTCGTCAGAGTATAGCCTTCATGATAGCATTTCCCTCACAGGTGGTATTGAGAGTAGCAATGATCAGTCAGGAGTCAGCAGCAAAGGATCGGGGGCACCGGCCGACACCGGGGTCGACCTTAAGTTCAAGTTTGCATTTCCCTAAATACGGATGCTTGCTTGGATTGTTGATGGCTATCGCATCGCTATGGCCTGGCGTAGCTATGTCCAGCAACTCCTGGACCATTGATCCTGAACTAATGATAAGTGCTGATGAGAGCGAGAGACTTCACACCAGAACGCCGGAAATTAAAAATCCTGGGGACCTTCAACAGATTCTTGTGTCCATGGCCCTGCGCCATCCGTTCTCAAGCCTTTGGATCGAAAGAATGCCCGATGGACTGGTTGTGAAGGGAACTAGAGGAGTCGCGCTATCGAAAGTAGACTTCGAAATGGCGCCTCTATCTCTCTTAATCTATCTACGCGCCGCAGCCACCCCATACTTGGGACAGGTTCATTCGGAAGAACTCAGAGAGAAATTGGAAATCGAGCTAAAATCCGTACTATCGAAGCACGGATATATGTCATCAAATATTACAACCAGCGTGAGAAAAGCTGAGGGCGACGTCCAATATAGATTTAAGCTCGACATTGGGGATCCTTGTATCGTTCGCGGCTTCAAATGGGAACAGTCACCCCCAGTTTCAGTCGACCAATCTATCCGACCAGGTGAAATCTGTAGTGCTGAGGAAGCTGGCAAAGCTATCTCTGAAACTGAGAGCAAGGCACGCTCGCTAGGATATGCAAACACAAATCTTACTTTCGAAGGATTTGAGTTTGACGCCGGGACAGCGTCAGCCTGGATCAAAGTCAAAGGTATGTTCGGAAAGAAAATCGTCTACGAATTTGTTGATCAAAATACCGGAAGAAGCCTGTCATCAATATTCTCAAATGCAGACATGCAAAATTTTGATCCCGCAATATTGAGCCCAGACTCTGTGAACTTTGAACTATTGCGGCAGCTAAAAATCAAAGGCTACAGCAATGCTCAAGTATCAGGGCCGGTGTTAACTGAGACCGGCAGTGGGGAGTTAATACATAAATTCAACGTCATCCCTGGAGAGGTTACCACCATCAGTCGCCTCCAGGTCGAGGGAAACAGCTATTTCAATGAGACCGAGATATTTTCTCTCTTAGGGATCGAACGTCCACCGCAAAGCGAAGGTCAACGATCCGGGGTGATATTCAACCCGGATGCGATAGCAGCCGGCATTGAACGCATCAGAAATAGCTACATCAACAGAGGATTTTGGAATGTAAAAGTTATAGATCGCCAGATTCAAAGCCAGGCAGGTTCAGGTCTCAGCAACACTATCGTCATCGTTGTCTCAATTGATGAAGGCGATCAATTCATATTCGACCGAATTGCAGTCAGCGGGAACTCTGCCATTCCAAATGAAGAAATAATTGAGCTCAGTAATTTTGAAAAATCAGCACCATTGGATCGGACGAAAATTGTTGAATTCCAGCAAAAAATTCGCTCTCTCTATGCAAATAATGGCTATTTTTACACATCAACATCAGCCGAAACATCTTCTAAAAGTCTGAGCAATGGACGGATGGAGACGATCGTCATTGTAAAAATTGACGAAGGTCCTCGTGTGAAGTTTGGGGATGTGTTTGTCACCGGCTTAGTCAAAACTCAACCAAAAGTCGTCCTCCGTGAACTTCATTTCAAAACTGGTGATTGGTATACACCAGAACAGGTTTCTTCATCTCGGGATGCGTTATTGCGAATTGGAACATTCTCCACGGTCATCATCAAACCTCTCGATCCGGACCTGGCGTTTAAAAGATCTGACACGGTTGACTTGGTCATCCAGGTCACCGAGAGCCCTTCGCGCACGTTGACCTTTGGACCGGGATGGAGCTCTTACTATGGTATGCGATATAACGTCGAGGCTGCCTTGACGAATATTTTAGGAACAGGTCGGCAGCTCTATGGGCGAGCCGAGTTCAAACAAGAATCACACCAAAAAGCCATTGGATCAAAGACATTGGTCGGCCGATCAATATCTGCCGGCTATTTAGAGCCTCATCTGCTGGATTCTAACATTGATGGAACAATATCGGTGGCGCAAGGCGCGCGAGCGACTGAGTATGCATGGTCATTAACACGGGCCGGCGAACTGGAACTCTCCCACAGCTTAAGATCTGTTTTACCAGGGTCCAAAATTTCAACTTTTTATGGCAGAAAACTGAATGAGGAGGAGGGCGTCAAAGAGGACGTCGACGCTTTCCTGGCTGACACCTTTGCTGTGGGACGAGCCGGTGTTCGCCTATTTGTCGATAAGCGCAATGACTTACTTTGGGCAAGTGCCGGCTATACGTTAAACTCGGAATTATCTTGGGCTCGTTATGATCTTGGTGGAGATTTGCGTTATTTCCGGTGGGAATTAACCAACAATCACTATGTATCACCTGTCGAGAATCTTGTATTTGCATTTGGAATTAGCATTACGAGCTTCGAAGATGTGGAACGTGAAGGGACCGCAGATGCAGATATTTTGCCACAAAGTGAAAGACTTTTGGCTAGTGGCGTCGAGCGTGTTCGCGGCTTCGATGAAAAGGTTCTCGGCCCCATAGTTCGTCGCCCAACACTAGACCCAGAGGGGAACTGGGCCTGTGGGTACACCTCATCGCCAACTGGTGGATCCAGAAGACTCGTCCTTAAACTAGAGAGCCGATATCGGTTCACCTCGGCATTCGCAACGACGTTATTCGTGGACTCCGGTACTGCGAGCTTTAACAAGATCGAAGAGCAAAAATTTAAGCGTGCGTTCGAGCGAGACGTCAAAAAGGGCTGTGGAGGAGAAGCCATCAGCAGCATCGAGGATAATATTGGTTATGATGTTAGCGATGTTATTTCAGAGCCAGAAGTCGTCTGGCAAAAAAACTACACATCAGCTGGTACTGCATTAAACTTTCTAACCCCCATCGGCGCCATAAACCTGGCATACGGGGTCCCATGGCATGAACCAAAAACAGCTAAATGTAAAAGCAATAAAGAATTTTGTTACCCTAGATCAGATTTATCGGTCCCACTTTGGCGACGAGGAGAATTTCACATCAACGTGGGTGCGAAATTCTAACGATAAATATCGTCGATACACAGCGCTACATCCAGCTCTCTTTTTCCCAAAAGAAGATATTAGCATCCACCTGAGTGTCGATTACACCAGTTCCCATCCATAATCTTGATAATGCATCCAGATAAATGGTCTCAACTTTGGGCAACTTGGTCGGAATCTTCAATACGCCAGTCTTCTGCACACTCCCACAACGATCGTATTTGAAAACCTCAATCGTATTACTAAAAGAATTTGCGATCAAAACCGCCCGTTTTTCCGCGTTGATGCCGATACCGGCTGAATTAGCATTCAATTGCGGGGAAGCACCGTGAAGCTGACATTGTCGTTCGATATAACAATTGGCCGCGTCATCGCGATCACAGGCCATCAGTAATAAAGGAAATCCGCTCAGCCGGGTTGAAATAAGAAATCGTCGACCTTTAGAACCTTCCCAATCCGAGGGAATCTCAGCCAGCCCGGAAAAACGATCTCCCTTTAAACTCTTAAATGAGCCGCGAAGCTTATTCCTTAGACGTTTAACCTCTTGATGACTTGCCTCTCCACCTCGATCCAGCGCCGGCTTTACGACATCTAGAGGAACTGTCACACTCCGCACGACAGAGAAATCTTTCTTTTGTAAAACCAGCAGCTGAAGGATGGTCGAATCCCAGACAACAACTTGTTCACCCACGGAATAAAATCCTCGCCATCGCCCTGGATAAGCGCTTCCACTTATCTGAATGCGACTTTGCATGGCTAGTCCACCAAAAGGCGATGTCGTCGCTTTATTGGTCGTATCAAAAGGGATCTTAATCACCACTGATGGCGAATCAGGAAAGACGAACACGTCCCCTTTATCAACAGCCAGGCCGGAAACTTTAAGCTGAACTGGCATCCCGGCGTGACTTGGCGCCGGAAAAGGAAGTTCTCGCGCGTTTACGCTAGAAAAAACGAAGGCGTATCCACCTAAGACCATCAATAAAATTCTATTTTTTTTCAACTTTATCAAGAAACTCACCTTTGATGACCTTTCCACCAGCCGATAACCCTATGTCACTTCATTTTAGCATAGGGTTCCCTCTCGAGCGGAATCCCCCAACATAAGGTTTTTTTAAATGGTTTCCAAAAGCAACCCAAGGATCATCAATAGCTCTGAACTGGAGGAATTCATTTCTGCGGCATCTTCGAAAGAGCGCACCGAGATTATCCATAAATGGCGGCAGAATTCGCTGACGATTGATCACGACCTTCTTAAAGGTCTGATACATTTTCCTCTGAGTCAGGATGAAATCATGTCCGCATTTGAAATTTGTCAGCCAACCTACCGCGCTGGATTTGAGTTATGGGTCATGGATCATCTTTTAGGATGGGAGCAGAACATTGCTGCCACCGCAATACGGACTTGGGCAACCGCAACAGACAGAATTCTTTGGCATCGACTGATCCCGATTGCCGCCAGTCCGGGACTTCCACAACGTATAAGATTTACTATTCTCGATATCGCGACGCTGTCTCATGGATTTGAACTGGTACGGGCAACTCTGAATGCTAAAGACTGGGAAGAACTATCTCCCGCATTCCATGCTCTGTTGTTTGAAAGATGCCTTCAGTTTGATTTATTTGATTCACGTTTAAACAGACTCGCCTGGAAAATACTGGACATCAACAGGTCCACTTCATTTCCAGAGGATAAAAGCCTAATACCGGCCGTCTGCTGGCTTTGTCGACACGCGGAAGACGAGTTAAAAAAGTGGATCGCATCTGGTCCTCGCGCAATTTGGATTGAGGCTACGTCGGCGATTATTGAGAACCACGATCGACGCACCAACGAAATTTCAAAGTTAGAAAAACTATTAACCAAGGACGCGGATAAACTCGACCAGCCACCGAAGCTACCAGCCATCTGGTCTCGCGGCGAAATTAAACTAACCATTCTGAATAAGTTATTAAGACTGGCGCCGAGCAATCCAGGGCTCCTTGATGGTCTGCCCATCGTAGCTATTTCCGGCGAAGGTCCCATAATTTCTTTGAGCGACTCTTGGTTGGACAGCTTGATTAGCCACCAGCCTTTTGGAAAGTTTCCAGGACCAGCCAATGGAGCCGGCAGCATCTTTTCAAAATCTTACAATACCAATGTGTTCGCGAAACTCCATTCTGCCCGAGAAAATGCCGTCGCAGGCAAGTCCAACATGTCATCTGACAAAATTTCTAACACCAAAGAATTCTCAGATGAACCCGAGTCAAAGGCAATTATTGAGCATCCGTTTATGGATTTTGTTTCTGTACTTTCAAAAACCACTAATGGAACCATTTCAGGAAATGGTTCGTGGTCACTGCTCGCCAAATCCTGGCTTTCCCCCGAGACAACGGACATTAACAGCCTCACAGCGGCCACTAGAAAAGGCCGCGGCCTCATGACGCTTGCCCATATTATGTCGATGTCGAAGTTGAAAGGACGAGACGACGCAGTGCTTAAATTGCTCGATCATATTCGCAGCAACGACGAGACGGAGATCCGCTCTGTTGCTCGCGCATTAGGCGCAATTAATACACCTCGCAGCCTGCTCGAATTGATCAACATGCTTACCAGGCCGAACGCGTCAATCGTCGTCAAACAAGAGATCGTCAATATACTCAGCAGCAAAGATCTCAGTGCACTCCAAAAAGAGCTTCGCAGTGTGGTCCATGATTTCGAATTACCTCAAAACACCGATCACCCATTGTTTCAATTAAAAGACGAACTATCTGCGCTATTATTGCCGGGAAATAAGCCCACCGTTGTCGCTTTCCGAAACGAAGATACAAATGAGACTGACGGGGAAAATCTAGATATCGAATTGGCAGGCATGATCCCTAATTACAATCATCTCTCCAGCGAAGTCAAACGCGCACTTCGCACAGCCCTGTTTTTTAATAGGACTGTCACCTCAAGCAAACACGCCAACGAAATAGACTTATCCCCGCTCATCGACATGCAATACAAGGCCATGGAGCTACTGTACCGTGAATTTTTTGAAGATCACGTCAGTCAGATTCTGCAACGAGGAAATATCCAACGCAAGCTAGACGTCATTGGTTATGCTCGGCCGATCCTTCGCAATATGGATGACTTTGAATCCTTTATTGCGGCACTTCCAGTTGTCAGAGAGATTCCATTTTTTTCAAAATTCAAACTAAGAAAAATGCTAAGGGCACTTTGTCAATTTGAACCTGGAAAGCGTTTTACTCTCGATGGTCTTAAGGCGTTTGGACTTTTCTTTTTTGTATTTGGTCGACAACAGTGTAAGCACGGCTTGGCCAGCCTTGTAGTCACAGGGGCAAAAGACGATATCGAATTGGCTGAGTATTGCCGCGAACTACACATATTCCAGGACTTCCGAAACCGCGCGGCGCACGAAGGATTTCATCCAGATGCTAGTAACGACATCCTTGGCATCTGGCGCACGACCGCCTTGCTTGTCCAATGGGCGTTTAAGGCCAAAGATGCACAAAAAACCGCCAATTCCACCGCGGTGAAAACGGCCTCTTGAGAATCCACCCCAACGGCAACTATCAATTAAACTTGATTGTCGGCTGTTGACCCAAGTGATATCCTCCCCTGTCTAATCCAACAGATCGGAGGGTCTATGAGTTCGCCGAGTGGCTCCGCAGCTAAAGTCGCATTGGTGACCGGGGCGAGCAGAGGAATCGGAGCAGCCTGTGCCATTGCGCTGGGTCAGGCTGGATACAAAGTCGCTGTGCACTATCGTGGCGCAGAAGATAAGGCGCGAGCCATCTGCGAGAAAATTCCCGGTGCAATGCCATTCAAAGCGGACTTATCCGATGCAGCAGCATGTCAGGAGCTTATCAAGGTCGTGACTGCCGAAATGGGCCCCATCCAGGTTCTGGTGAACAACGCGGGTGTTTCGATCGACCAGCTTCTGCCGTTCGCCAAACCAGAAGACTTCGAAACTCTACTGAGTACCAATCTAAAGCCAGTTTTTCTCCTCAGTAAGTTTGCTACAAAAGGAATGATCCGCGCCAAGACGGGCCGAATCATTAATATTGCGTCGGTGGTTGGCTATACGGGTAATGCTGGACAGTCGATGTATTCCGCAACAAAGGGAGCCATTACGGCATTCACCAAAAGTATAGCTCAGGATTTGGCTCAATTCGGAATCCTATGTAACTGCGTGGCGCCAGGCTTCATTCAAACGGACATGACTGATGCCCTCCCGGATCAGGCGAAAGAGGCCATTTTAGCTAAGATTCCTCTAAAGCGTCTTGGCACACCGGAAGACATTGCTGCCGCTGTCGTGTTCTTGGCTGGAGATAGTGCAAAGTACATCACCGGAAGTACCATTCACGTCAACGGCGGCATGTTTACAAACTGATTCACAAGGTAAGCCAATGTTTATTTACAGCATGGGGCATTACTTCCCCGAAAACGTACTCGACAACAAATTTTTCGACAAACTCGATATTGGCTCCGCTGCTGATTGGATCGAGGAGCGGGTTGGTATCGTCGAACGACGCTCTGTTCTGACTCCTCAGCAGATTTCCGAGTTGCGACACGGAAGAATCAACCGTGCTCAATTGAAAGATCAAGGTGCCATTGAATCTATTGCCAGTATGAGCGAAAAATCCTGGAAGATGGCCATGAATCGCACGCATATTGTGTCAGAAGATATTGACACAGTCATTGGCGGAACCTCCGTTCCTGACGATGATATTCCAGCTAGCGGTTGCGCCATCTCAGCCCATTTAGGTATGGAACGAGTTCGTGGATTTGATGTCAATTCTGCTTGTAGCACTTTTGTAGTTCAATGCCACGTCATGCGCGGTCTCATGCTATCGGGTATGACCAAAGAAGGTGCTATTTTCTGTTCAGAACGGTACACGACTCGTGTGGATTACAGCGATCGCAGGAATTCGATTCTTTTTGGTGATTCTTCGATTACCGCAGCAGTCAGCTCAAAACATCGTCCCGATTCACTGAAAGTTGTTGATAGTCTCGTAGAGTCGGCTCCAAGTGGGTGGGAACACATCCACTTACCAGACGGAAAGTTTTTTCATCAAAACGGAGCCGCCGTTCAGAAGTTTGCCATCACTAAGACCATCGCAGCCGCTCAAGATATTCTAGCCCGAAACAAACTAACGGCGGCTGACGCCCAGTGGTTCATTGGACATCAGGCAAATTACAGAATGCTGACTTCTGCCATGGAAAAGATGGGAGTTCCCCCAGAAAAACACCTGTATAACGTCGTTGATCGAGGCAATCAGGGAGCTTGCGGCGCACCATCGGTATTGTCCCAAAATTGGGACCGCTACAAGGCAGGTGACTACATTGTCATCGCAGTTGTGGGAGCCGGTCTTACCTGGGGATCACTTCTATTACAGAAGCAATGAAAAAAGCCGACCCTGAGGGTCGGCTTTTTTTTCAATTCATTTCTTGACTGGTTTTTTTGCTTTTTTCTTGGTCGTCTTCGCCTTCTTCTTGGCAGGTGCTTCGGTGGCTTCTGGGGCGACTGGTGCTTCAGGCGCTTCCGGAGCCAAAGGTGCAGCTGGTGCGGCGGGCACCTCTTCAGCTGGCGTTGGCGCTGCTACGGGCTCCTCAGCTTTCTTCTCGGAACACGAGTTTAACAAAAAAAGACCGATGATAACCCCGTTTAACAGCACGCGACGAACAATCAAACCCATGGTCAACCTCTTTTAAAAAAGTAATAGCTGGAACGATCGACTGCCCATCAAACAGATGGTCTCAAGTCTCTATAGAACGTAGTATAATCAAGTTTTAAGGAAACTGCTAACAAAGTCATAATAAGAAGAGCAGGAGGATACATGGGACTTTTTGAAAAACAAATGGAGTCTTATGGGAGCTATCATTCACATCCGACTAACAAGCTCATGCATATTGTTGGCACGCCTTTCATCATCTTCAGCATATTAGGTGCCGCATCACACTTGACCCTGAACATAGCCGGTAGCGCCATTGGTGCGCACTGGATCATCGCTGGAGGACTTTCTCTCTGGTATGTCTTCTTTAATTTATTGTACGGCGGGTTGGCTGCACTTTGGATTCTTGGTCTGGCTGCCATGGTTCCTTGGCTATGGGAATTGTCAGACAGCATTCGCTGGCTTGTCATCATCGGCATGCAAGTTGGGGGCTGGGCCATCCTTTTCGCTGGTCACGGTATTGAAGGAAAAAAGCCCGCCCTATTCGACAATCTTACACACATTTTCAACGCTGCACCCTTTGTGACCGCTGAACTCATTGATCTAGTGAAGTCCAAGCGAGCTTAAAGATTGGGTCCCCAGCACGGGGTTTGTGCCTCGTAGAGCCCTGTATCAAGCTTGCGCTGATTTCCACCGTCTCGATTCATGATGTAAAGCTGGTGCACGCTTTTAACGTTTTTACCGTCAGTACGATTAGACATAAAGACGATGTTTTGCCCATTTGGAGAAAACCATGGGCGCTCGTTATCGCCCGTACGTAGTGTTAATCTCTCAAGCTTTGTGCCGTCAGGGTTCATCATAAAAAGGTCAAAACGATCAATTTCTTTGTCGTACCCCGCAAATGCAATCCTGTCGCCTTCGGGAGTCCAGGCTGGCGTTGCATTATACCAACCGGCATAGGTTAAACGTTTATCAGCCTCAACTCGCGGCTCCGTGGGGGACGACCAATTTAAACTGGCAACGAAAATATGAGGATTTCCATAACGTCCACTAACAAAAGCGATCTTACTTCCATCAGGAGAAAATGCTGGGTCAACATCCAAACCTGATCCACTGATAAATAATTTTCTCGTGCCACCACCTGGCACGATCGTATAAATATCGGCATCACCATTCACAGATCCCGTAAATGCCAGGACTTTTCCAGACGGTGCAAAGTTCCCCCCACTGTTAATTCCTTTGTGTCCCGAAAGCTTTCGCGTGGAGCCAGAGGCGATATCATAAAGGTACAAATCGGGATTTCCAGCTTCATACGATGTATAAGTGACAAACTTACCATCCAAACTAAAACTTGGAGAGAGGTGTGGGTAATTGCCGCGAGAAATCTGTACGGGCCTACTACCATCAAAATCAGAAATAAAAATCTGTTTGGCTGAGTTTGCCGATACCCGACCAACAAACACCAGCTTGGAATTAAAAATTCCTGACTTTCCGGTGTATGCCCTAAGAATTTGATCACCGTATCTTCGAACGACTGAAATGACTTGGTTACGAGCAATTTGAGAGTATTTTTTACCAACCAGAACCTCTCGGCGTCCAACATCAATAGTCCGAATCTTCAGTGACCAGGTTGACGAGCCGTCTTTAGACAATTCAGCAAGGGTCAAGGACTCTACACCCAACGTCTTCCAGTCAGGTACACTGACTGAGCCAACACCCTCATCAGAAAACCAACGGGGGTCAGGTTTATCCATCAGCTCCTTGTATGCGGCAGCACTCATAATTTTAAAAATTCCAGTGAATGACAAAATTCTCTGTAGTTCCTTTTGAGCCTCGCCAGCCACAATCCGCGACTCTGAGTCAGATGCGGATTTCGCAAGTCCAAATTCAGGGATAGCCGCCACAACTTCCCGAAACTGCGGGCTGTCAATATTGACGACAATGCTCCCAGCCCTTGCCGCGTTCGCGAAAAAAACCAACAAAAGCATAAAACTTAAATTTACCAACCTAGTATTCATAACCGATTCCCCACGACTTTCGTCTACTTCGAAAGATTAAAAGTGATGACTTGCCCAGCGATTTCAGCTGGGGGTTGCGGCAACGGCACGGAGTTTTGAATCGCCGATATGGCAGCCTGGTCATAGGCCCCGTTACCGCTGGATCGTGACAACTTCACTTCAACGAGCTCGCCTTTTTGATTTATGACAACACTCAGTTGAGTGACAAGCTGCGCCTGATCATACTCAAACGTCTTCGGTAAAAACAAATTGCGTTTCACTGCAGCTCTAAGAAGGTCAGCATAGGTCTTCGCTCGCAGAGAACCTGCCGCACTGCCAGCTCCTCCAGAATTCTGATTAGCTTGTGCAGCCAGAAGATCTTCCTTGAGCTTTGCCAGGGCGTTCTTTTGAGCCTTCATTTGCTGATCAATTTTATTTTCGCGCTTTAATTTTTCAACCGCAAGACGCTTCATCAGATCTTCGCGACTAACCTTGTTCGGGTCGTCCTGAGTTTTCGGAGTCTCCAGTTTTTCCGGTGGCGCCACCTCTTTTTTCGCCAGCGCCTCTTCTGCCTTGGGATCTTTTTCCTCGGCAACAGACTTTTCAACGGGCTTGGCCTCTTCCACTTCAAATTTTTTCGGCAACTGCGGCAACAGATTTGCTGGAACCTTCGCCTCATCTGCCGGCTTCGAGTTTGGTAGTGCCGTCTCTTGGGGGGCTTTAAGAGTTAAATCACCAACAAAGTCGACATCCACAGAACTTTCTTCCATGTTGAATTCCGGTGGCGAGAAAAACCATGTTGGATTCAGGAATAAAACCAAGGCATGAGCAATAAGAACTATGCCTAGGGAGTAACGACGAAAGCGCCTGCTGGGCTTCATGCCCACAGGCTCTTCTCTTGTCAGAGATGCGGGGCCGTACTCATATTTAAATGCCGGTTTTAAAGTCGCAGCAATCATCTTGTCATCCAGATTTACCCGGCGGTTGTGTCAGCATGGAAATCTTCGTCACACCAGCAACCTTGGCAGCGCTCATAGCATCGATCACGGCACTGTAAATGACACCTCGATCAGCACGAATGAATATCTCTTTCTTTTCGCGGAACTGGTAAATCGCCTTGAGTTTTTCATTGAGTGCTGGAGCTGGAACCCTCGTCTTATCCATCCAAAACTCACCGTCGCGATTTACGGTCAACACCACGCGATCTTCATCTGAGATCGTCCCTCGAGCTTTGCTGACTGGCAGCTCGATATTGATCCCACCAATACTGATAGGTGCGGCAACCATGAATATGATGAGTAGTACGAGCAAAACGTCTACCAGTGGTATGACGTTTATATCCGCAATGTCTCCGGATCCATCGTCGCCATTATTATTGAAGTTAATGTGTCCGAGGGCCATAAATCGCTCCCTGCACAGATTTAAGATTGCTTCTCTGAAGTTTTATTTTTTTCAGTCACCAGATAACGTTCAACGATGTTCAAGAAGTCCGTACAGAATCCGTCAATTGCCATCATTTGAAATCGTAATTTCCCGTTGAACAGATTGTAGCCAATAACGGCGGGAATAGCTGCTGCGAGACCAAAGGCAGTTGATGTTAGGGCCTCTGCAATTCCTGGAGCTACCGCTGCCAAACTCGCACTTCCGGACCGGGCAATTCCCTCAAAGGAGTTCATAATTCCCCAAACAGTTCCGAACAATCCAACAAAGGGAGCGACGGAGGCGATGATCGCCAACCAATTTAAATTTTTTTCCAATCGCTTTCGCTCAAGTATTTTTGATTTTTGTAGCGTCCGATTGAGATTATCCATTGCAGCGCCGATGGCTATCTCTGTCGATGCAGTCTGCTCGCGCATCTGATTGCTACGCGCCAGTTCTGCGTATCCACTCCTAAAAACCTCTCGGGCGGGACTGTATTGGTACTCCTGAAGGCGACTGTTTAAATCATTGAGGGAGCGAGACTCCCAAAAAGACTTCACAAATGCATCGTTGCAAAGGGAAATCTTCTGTAAGTCTTTCCATTTCGTGACAATAATGACCCAACACGCTATCGAAGAACCGATCAACAGCAGAAGAGTGGTAAAGACCACGAAACCTGACTGCCAAGCTCTGGCAATGACACCCGGGCTGGTATTCATGTCCTCTGCTTGCACGACCGTTTGAGATTCCATCGCAGCAGGCTTTGCCATATCGGATTTTGCTGTGTCTTGGCTCGTTGTCACCGCAGTAGGAACATTAGCCTTTGATTCAATCGCGTTAACCGGACTACCAACGCCGATCACCCAGACCAAAGCCAAGCCCAACAGAAATCTCTCTGCCTTAAGAGTCATCCGTCACCCCTCACAACTCTGGGACCGCCAGAGCTAAAAAAACCAATAAAGTCTTAACTTTCCCATAATATACCCCCATCAGAGATGTCCGTCAAAACTGAAGCCTAGATGACAGCTAAATTTTATTAAAAACGTTGACAATTGGGGGGCGCAACGTTACCTAACGCTCGATCTGAGCAGTCTCTATTGCCTATAAAATAACCGATTCGGTTCAATGAAAATTGTGGAGCTCACCCCATGACCTTAAGACATCAAGCACCAGCCCTTGTTTTCACATTTTTTTCATTGTTTTCAGTTAGTTGTGGAGAAAATAATCAGCGCTCAGCAATCAAGGTGTCGGATGTAAGGCACACTCCGGTCAAGCGTCAGTCCATCGGAAACTGCTGGCTCTATGCGACATCGACATGGGCTGAGTCGTTGCACCTAGCAGCCACTGGAAATACGGTAAACCTATCCGAGTCCTACTGGACCTATTGGGATTGGTTTCGCAAAATTGTGGGCAGCTCTGGTAGCACAATCGAAACCGGAGGATCTTGGCGTCTTGCCAGTAACATCATCAGAAATCATGGGTATATGTTAGAGGGTGATTTTCTGCCTGCAGAGGCAGAGGCCCAAATGTCTGATGTCCAAAGGTCGGCCGAAATCCAGATAAATGAAGCACTTAAATCAGGAGACCTCAAGGACCCAAGTCAGCGCACACCTGAAAACGTCAAGGCAGCCCTAAACAAAGCATTCGGCGTCGACATCAATAGCCTAAACTCCAAAATTAAACCTGCCCATGAATTACAAACGGGCAAACTCGTTCATGATGAGCCCTTGACGCTTGCCGATGAAATTGCGGGAGGACGTCATGCTTGGTCAAACGAGTTTTATCCGCAACTTTTTGGGGAAAACGCTCGTGAGCCGCGACTTATTAAACGACGAAGGGCGAATCTACTCTTGCGAGTTTTACGGGCCGTTAATGATCGTAGCCCAGTGATTATGAGCAGTATGGTTGAGTTTGCCGCACTCAACACCGAGAAAAACTCCACATTTGAATACGATCTATATTTGAAAAAAGGCTATTCGGAAGGTCAAGGTGGTCATCTGATCGTTTTGGAAGATTATGTAGTCAATAATGTGCCTGGCGTTGGCCGGATCGGCGAAGGTGACGTCTCCAACGATTTGAAAGAAAAAGCCCTCGACGGAACCGTGGAATATCTAGTTGTCAAAAACAGCTGGGGTACGGATAGGGCTGAACGAGGCATCACAGATGGCTACACTCGGTTTGAAATGAAGTATCTCGATCAGCCGTTACCATTTGATCTAAATCATGGTGACTCAGATTTGAAAAATGGCATTTGGTACAGCGCACTTAGTAACTTTATTCTGCCGCCAGAATATTAATCTATATTGGCTGACTTATAGTTCATTATATTTCTTTGCTGATCCTTTTGATTTTTCGACGGGATACTTCTCAGCATTTTTTCTGAATTTTTCTCTAGCTGCTGCGAGTGGATCAATTTCAAGACGCGCAGCTAGATTAACCAGACAAATCAAAACATCACCAATCTCGTCGGATACGCGAGCAAGTTGATCTTTCGAAAGGTTCGCGCTTTGCTCAGGCGTAAGCCACATAAAACATTCAAGCAACTCCGACGACTCCACAGCA
>JBIIGV010000176.1:0-5023 GCA_044236265.1 Oligoflexales bacterium | reverse complement strand
TCACGCGTGACGAGATTTTGTGGAGTCGGACCCAAATACCAAAGGCCGTTGTCCAGCCCATGATGAGCCTTGGGACTCTGACCCGACACATACCGGCAAGGCATCAATAGGTGGTGTGCCTGCCGAATATTGGCGGCCGCGGGCCGAGCTCTTTTGCAATACAGTGAGCGTCGACACCCAGAAATGCATAAGCAGTTCAAGAATGGTGGTGGATGATGTCATCACTGGAGGTGAAAAGATTGTGGATACTTTGGCAAGGCTTGGAAGCGTTTCAACGGGTCCACCAAAGAGACAGCAGTTAACTGGAGAACTCGATTATGTTTATGGCATTGTAAATGCCAAGGCTCAAGATGCCAGGTTCCAAGCGTTGAAGCACTAGGACGTAGTCGTCGAGTTTAGGACAGACAACTCCAACACTTTGTCTGTATTCATGTTTAGTCAATAGACTTTCAGATGAATCAGGTTATTAATTAAGCCTTGCTGGTCGTTCCTGACGGTAGGACTTTGCTGCCTCATAGATTAATTTTCTCGCCCGATTCATGTTACCCATCGGGCGGTGCTCGATGCCTGAATTCCATGGATTAAAAACCAGATTTTCACATTTTGCGGACCGATCTACAGTTTGCTTCTTAATCGTAAGCTCGCCGAGTTTCACTTGTCCTGTGGTCCATTCCTTTGCGTGATCTTCAATCGGTTCTGCAATAGGGTCTGTTTGAAACTGAGCGTAGACTCCAAAGACAATATTATCTCGAGTTTTCACTTGTTGATCTAAGTCCTCTGCTAGCCAAGAGTCTTTGCTATGGTTGGTGTTATCAATTAAGGGCAGTTGGTGCAAAGGCTTTATCACATATTTGACTGTTCGATCAGATCCGAAGCTAAACGGTGCACGGCTCCAGTAGGATTCATTTAGAACGCTATCAGTCCGTCGTTGAGTTTGTGCTAAAAGCCTTGTCGTTATGCTTGGGTTTGCTGACAAAAAAACTGTTTTTTTATATCCGCCGGCGGCCATGGCTTTCGTGAAATCCATAAGCTCAACGATATTAGCTGCATGGTGCACTGGAGCATTTGTGCAGAGTATATCCTGAGCATTCGGCTCGATGGCACCACTGACTTGTTGCAAACCAGGTATATAGATTTTCACAGCCATACCTCTTAGGTCTCGACTTCCATCTCCCTCGACTAATCCACTGCCATTAGAAAAACGAATGACTGCATTTCGTGTAGTGCTACCTGTAAAAATACCAACCTTATAGCGGGACTCAGGAGGTGTCGCGTACCGTCCAATAATTCGTAACTTCAGACATATCGCCACCCTATCGTTACCAAAAATTTTTGGAGAGTACGTAGAATATTTTAATCAAAATCGGCCACATCAGTCGCTTGAGCAAGAGTCTCCATACAAAAAACATGGCAAAATTGATTTTGATCGAACAAATATTCAGCGTGAGCGCTTGGTTGACGCGCTGATTTTTGATTGCAGTATCGCAGCGTGACTTTTTGGACAGAACGGGGTGGTCTCGGGACGTCACGAGCGCATGAGGAATCTCCTCGATGAGCCGCGACAACATCCCCTTGACTGGTGTCTACAATTGCAATAAAAAGGGATCAGCGAGGTTCATTTCTATCGAGACTCATTGTAAGGAGCAGGTAATTTGAAGAAGATGATTCTACTCGCGATTCTGATTGCCGGTTGTGGACGACAGAACGGCGCGAGCACCAGCAAAGACGTCATTGGAGCGGATAACACGGTCTGTAAGCTTGTAAGCAAGTTCAAGAAAGGCTCGGGCTCAATCAAGTTTTTCAAAGGCGCCTACGCGGAGTGCGGCACGGAAGGCGGTTGGGCGGTGCTACGGGCCGACAGTCCGATTCAAGTGGGATCGAACTTCCCCCGCGAGCAAATCGTTCTGCTGGCTCAGGGTTCTAACAGGCTGTACTATAACGGTGTGGAAGTCGGGCATAGGCCTTATCTCGACCTGCCCTGGTCGACACTTTGTACGAATGAATACAGAAACGTCTGCGATTTGGCGATCGATCCCATCAAACTCATTTTGAAGTGACATTGTTGCCCGAGTGGCAAATAGCGGTACCATGGCGGCCTTGATCGGGTGTTTAAACCCATCTCGAGCCGTCATTTGCTGTGTGTTGCCTTTCTTCCGCCCGATCTCTTTCAAACCACGCACAGGCGATCCGTCGAGACAGCAGCGAGAGGTTGTGCGACAGGCTTAGTATTTTTACGCTAATGATTTTTTCTACTTTTTTTAAGAAATTAAAAAATAATCCTTTCTGTTTACCGTACCCCGAAACGTCCAAATAATCATGCTGCCATCCCATAACTGACAATCAACCCATCGACCAACCGCTTTCTCCGAACTTTTGATCGCTAAAATCCGACGACGCCGTGTTGGCTACACGGCGAATCTTGCTCTAGAGATTGATGGGGCCTGGTCTGATTGAAATAGTCAACGTACTCCCAGAGAAACCGACGTGAATCGCGCTCGCCGAAAATGATCCGTTGGTCCAAGAGTTCCTCACGAACTGTCCTGTTCCACCGCTCGATATAGGCGGTGCAGTTGGGCGTGCGAGGCGGGTTCCGATACAAAGTGATTTCGTAGCAGTCGCTAAGAAACTTGCCAAACCAGTCATCGTATATGCCGTCGCGGTCTCAAATCATAAACTTTGGAAAATCTCCCATGTCCATAAATGAATTCCGAACGACCGTCTCAAGCCAAACAGCCGTTGGATTCTTTGTAACGGCAATTCTGATGATTTGCCTGGTACTTGTGTCCATCAGGGCGAATACATAAAGACGTCTTAAAAATGCAGTATCAACGGTCAAAAAGTTACAGGCAAAAAATCTCGTCCCATGACTTCGCAGAAATCGGTACCAGGACTCGTCGCGACGTCTGCTCCGACCAGGGAAACTTGCTTCTTTTAGAATATTTAAAATCGTGGACTTTGAGATGACTTTGCCAAGCTTGCGCAACTCACCGACAATGCGGCGCGCGCCCCATCGTCGATTGTTTGTTTTCATTTCGATAACAAGTTGGCGAACCTCATCTTCGGTTGCGGGTCGTCCTGTCGGTTTCTGCCGACACGCCCATTTGCTAGCGGCAAGTTTACGGTGCCAAGCTGGCACTGTGCTAGGCTTTGTTGTGACGATGTTGTCGACGACGCCATTACCCAATCGAATAGAGATATAAAAAACAAGCGGTCTGTGCTGTCCGGGCTCGACCGCCACGAGATTGCATTCGTTCATCAACAGCTGTCAAAATGTGTACGGTTTTTAGGGGGGGCAACTCCTCCGTCGGCATTATTGTTGGTCATAGTATCTAGACCTGATACACTTACCTGGACAATTTTTAATCTGGGGGGGTATGCGTTTACTTTGTTTTACGCTTTTGATGGTGATCGGGTCGATTCTTGCGGCCTGCAAGACTCCGAGCAACAATGACGGCAATCAAACGACGAGCTTACAGTCTGGCCCAAATAATTCGTTGGATTATTCGCCTGGGTCGAATCTAGCCGTTAACCAAGAATATATTCCTCCCAATGAGTCTCAGGTCTTCAGCGCGTATGCGCGCAAATTTCATCAAATTATTATGGAGCAACAGAAGGCGAACGAGAGTCGCAGTGGCGTCACAAAGAAGCTTAAAGGGATGCACGCTAAGGGGCACGGATGCTTGGCAGGCGAGTTCATTGCAAAGCCCTTAGAGGACCGCTATAAGGTTGGAGTTTTCGCCAACAGTGCCGCACGTAAAGTGATCGTTCGCCTGTCAAATGGTAGTGGTATGATTGAAAGTGATGAAGCCAGGGATCTAAGAGGCATGGCGCTTAAGATCTTCGTCCCTGGTTTATCTTCAGTTGACGGGCACACCCAAGCGGATGTCCAGGATATTCTGGCGACGAATGCTCCAGGACACCATGCTAAGGATATAGTTAAACTCATGGAGTTTTCAGAGGCATTCTTCGCGGGTGGGCTGACCAAGACCGCTTTTTTGACGGCAAATCCGATGATAATGGCTCGTTTGTTGTCCCAGACAGGACGAAATGTGAACAGTCTTTTGTCAGAGACTTATTGGAGTCGGGCCCCATTTTCATTTGGGAAAAATCGCACTGTTAAGTATGTATTGAGGCCTCTTACTAAATTTTCGCAAGTTGCGGGTGAATCGGATCAATCTGCAGAGCGCCTTACGAGAGATCTCGACAAGAAAATGGCAGATCTAGATGCAAGGGATAAAATAAGATACGGACTTTTTGTGCAATTTCAGATTGATCCGAGAACTGAGCCGGTTGAGGATCACTTTACCGAATGGCAAACCGGTGAGGTAAAGCTCGCAGAAATTACATTTGCAAAGCAGCTAGTTGACCGTAGTCAGTCATGTGAGAGTCTTGCATTTAATCCGTGGAACGCAGGCGTTGATCATCGGCCAATGGGAAATATGAATCGCGCTAGAAAGTTCATCTATGAGGCCTCGGTTAATTTCAGGAAGTAAGAAGTCAGTGTACGCTATAATCCTCGATTAAATAGTTAGCGATGGATTCATCAAGGTACTAATTACAGAAGGCGCTGGTTTCGTTGGAAGCCGCGTAGCATGGTAGCTGGTGCGGAGGGTGGATCATTTGACAATCATTATATAGAGCGCTTACGTTTATAGGCGATCAGAAGCCGAATATACGTTTGTCGTCCTACTCTCTTGCTCAGAAGTCGTGAAATTTTTCCAAGGTTTCAAAATTTGGATGACTCAAAAGAGCTGGTCCATATAGGTTTCCCATTTCTGAGCAATCTTTCAGAACCAGCTAGAAAACACTGTCATCCACTTCGCGAGAAACGGCCTGACCAGCCCTCCGGCGGTCGCGAAGGGTCCTCCTGCGTAGAGATTTCCAGAAGAGTCAACGGCGAGGGCGTAGACGATGCTATCCATGCCGGTGCCAAGAGCTGACCAGGTCGCGCCGTTCCACTTGGCAATTCTGCGTGCCGACGTGCCTCCGGCGGTCGTGAATTGTCCTCCGGCATAGAGGTTTC
>JBIIGV010000059.1:0-18244 GCA_044236265.1 Oligoflexales bacterium | reverse complement strand
GTCGCCATTGCCCCTGCGAATATAGCCGCTTTCCAAAAGCTAGGCTTTGACGTGAGTATTGAATCAGGGGCCGGTCTTGCATCAGGCTTTTCAGACGCTGATTATTCGAAGGCTGGTGCGTCGATAGCGGCCAACGTCTCTGAATTATTTGGGGCTTCCGATGCAGTGTTGAAGGTTCGGCCGCCGACCCCGTCGGAGATAGGGATGCTGCGCTCAGGGACCTTCATTGCAAGCTTAATTCAGCCCGCTCAAAACCAAGACTTGTTGGGACATTTGGCGAGAGCCAAAATTTCGGCTTTGGCTCTTGATATGATTCCGCGCACCACAAAGGCCCAAAAGATGGATGTACTCAGCTCCATGGCCAATCTCGCAGGTTACCGGGCTGTGATCGAGGCAGCGGCTGCCTTCAGTCGCCCGTTCACCGGTCAGATTACTGCCGCGGGTAAAATGCCTCCGGCAAAAATTCTTGTGATTGGAGCTGGCGTTGCAGGGTTGGCAGCAATTGGCGCTGGGCGTGGACTTGGCGCTATCGTGCGAGCTTTTGATACTCGTCCTGAAGTCAAGGAACAGATTACCAGCATGGGTGCGGAGTTTCTTGAATTGAATTTCCAGGAAGATGGATCTGGTGAGGGTGGCTATGCAAAGGTCATGTCCCCAGAGTTTATCAAAGCTGAGATGGAGCTTTTTGCCAAGCAGGCCAAGGAAGTCGATATCATCATCACAACCGCTCTTATTCCAGGCGTTAGAGCTCCGATTTTAATTACAGAAGAGATGGTTCGTTCGATGCGTCGTGGTAGCGTTGTTGTGGATCTTGCAGCAGAGCAGGGTGGAAACTGCGCTCTTACAAAAGCTGGCGAGATTGTTAATGTTGATGGGGTGTCAATCGTTGGATTTACAGACTTAGCAGGACGAATGGCCTCTCAAGCGAGCCAGCTTTTGGGTAACAATATGGTGAATCTTCTAGATGCCATGTGTACCACGGGAAAAGAAAAAACTGGATTTAGGGTTGATATGGACGATGAAACAATTCGTCCCGCGATGGTGACTCACCAAGGAGATGTCACTTGGCCTCCACCGAAAAAGCCAGCAAGCCCTTCTCCCGCTAAGCCGGCAGCTCCGGCCAAAGCTGCGGCTCCTGCCGCGAAGAATCATGGAGGACATGGTCATGGTTCTGCCCCAACTCAAATGGATGGACGTTATGTTCTCGTTTACTGGATTGTTGGTGGAGCCTTTTTGTGGTGGCTGGGTCGGTCGGCTCCAGCTGAGTTCATCAATCATCTAACGGTCTTTATTTTGGCGTGTTTTATTGGCTGGCAGCTCATTTGGAATGTAACCCCGGCCTTACATACGCCCCTTATGAGTGTAACGAATGCAATTAGTGGGATTATTGTTGTCGGGGCGATGCTTCAGGTGTCTGGTCCGACGAATGCTGTCAGCACTTGGTTAGCGGCATTAGCTGTATTGGTTGCTACGATCAATATCGCGGGTGGATTTTTGGTAACCCAACGCATGCTTAAAATGTTTAGAAAATAAGGATGAACACCGTGTCTCAAACTCTACTTACCGTTAGTTATCTCTTAGCAAGTGTGTTTTTCATTTTGAGTCTTGGTGGGCTTTCAACCCAAGAAACTGCCCGGCGTGGGAACCTCTATGGCGTGGTAGGAATATTGGTGGCCCTCATTGCTACGTCCTTCAGTCCAATGGTGACTGACTTTACTTTGCTGATCCCAACGATTGTCGTGGGTGCTGTAATTGGTTCCATCTTAGCTGCAAGAGTTGCCATGACAGCCATGCCGGAATTGGTTGCCATTTTGCATAGCTTTGTAGGGTTGGCTGCTACGATCGTGGGTATTGTCAATTTTATGCAGGCCCCCCACGGCGCAGGATTGGCAGGTGATCACGGTGCCATGACGTTAATTCACGACGTCGAAATATTTATCGGAGTTTTTATCGGCGCTATAACGTTTAGTGGATCAATTATAGCGTTCGGAAAGCTGAGAGGGTCGATTTCTGGAAACCCTTTGCTGCTCCCAGCTCGTCACTGGCTGAACTTAGTTATGGTTCTTTTATCGATATGGCTTGGCGTTTTATTTGTGCAATCAGCGTCAACCGGAGTTGATCCATTTATGGCAGGAGCGCTCCCGGGACTAGTCCCTTTACTTGCAATGACTTTGATCGCTCTTATTATCGGCGTCCATATGGTTATGGCTATCGGTGGTGCTGATATGCCGGTCGTTGTCTCGATGCTCAACAGCTATTCGGGTTGGGCTGCCGCCGCTGCCGGCTTTATGCTTTCCAACGATCTTCTCATTGTTACGGGAGCCCTCGTTGGAAGTAGCGGAGCGATTTTGAGTTATATTATGTGCAAAGCTATGAATCGTGGTTTCGTAAGCGTGATCATGGGTGGTTTTGGAACCACATCGGCGAAGACCGCCGGATCAGCTGCAACTGCTCAGGCTCCAGCAGGCGAGGTTATCTCCGTCGACGCAGCCGAGGTGGCCGACATGCTCAAGTCAGCACGTAGCGTCATCTTCGTTCCAGGATATGGTATGGCTGTGGCCCAGGCGCAGCATCCCATCCGCGAAATCACTGACATTCTACGCAAAAGTGGCGTGAATGTTCGGTTTGCGATTCACCCTGTGGCTGGTCGTCTTCCTGGACACATGAACGTATTGCTGGCAGAAGCCAGCGTTCCTTACGATATCGTTCTCGAGATGGATGAGATCAATGAGGATTTTTCTGGCACTGATGCCGTGGTGATTGTTGGCGCTAATGATGTTGTAAATCCTGCGGCACAAACAGATGAATCTAGTCCAATCTATGGAATGCCAGTGCTTGAAGTATGGAAGGCTAAAACCTGCGTGGTTTTGAAGCGAGGAATGGCATCTGGCTATGCAGGTGTGGACAACCCTCTTTTCTACAACAGCAATTCCCGCATGCTCTTTGGTGACGCCAAGAAGAGTATAGATTCTGTGCTTATGGCGCTCAAAAGCGCGGTAGCATCCTAAATAGAAAGCATCTAGATCGCGCCATAAGCCTATGTGCTTATGGCGTGATTGTTTTTGAAATACTTGGAAACGTCAGAGCCCCAGATCCCGAGAGCCATGACTCAATATTGCTTCTCTTACCTGACTGTCCGTCCCAAACAGCACCGATCATCAAGAAGTCCAAATCGGACGAGTCTGTTGAAAATGTAATTCCAGTTTGACCCTGACAGCCGCCAGTTTTTGAACAGTTAGAGTTAGAAGTTGATATCGCTAAACTTGTACGGACAGAACTCAGATTACTAGCCGAGTATTCGTAAGCGCGGTATAGGAATCCTTCCGTGTCATTTCCCGATGTTGAAGCGATCTCTGAATAGAGGCCAGTTTGGCGATCAAATTTGGACACAATTCCTTGGCCATCACTTACGGTCGAAAAAAGTCCTGATGAGCCGTCTAGAGTGCCTTTGATGAGAAATCTGAATCGTCGACTCCAATATGTATCAGATGACTCGGCTCGTAGGATCCCGTTTACTGGATCTACAGAAACAACGGAGCCTCTGGTACCTGTTGCTGTCGCGGAGATGTTTTGATTGTAGTCGTTTCCTTGCATTCGCTTTGACTGATCCCAATTTTCGACAAATTTGAATCCAACAAAGTCACTTTTGATCGTAAAATATAAATTGAAGTCGAAATTGGCAGATGGCACAACAACATGCACACGTTTCTGCCAGTCTCCCGTGTTTATGGCGTAGGCGGTGAGGTTTGCGGTTAAAGCTTTGCCACTCATTTCTTCCAAATTTTTGGCACTCCAACCACATCCCTCAGTGATGGATAAGCTACGATCGTTGTACTCAGACCCATCTTCTGTGTATGTAATGGAACCTATGACTCGCTCAACGTCGCAAAGCATGGCTTTATATTGATTGAGGCTCCCAGCTAGTGTTTCAGGACTTTGCTTGCTGTTTACCTGACAGAAAAATACAGTTTGAGCGTACTTCGAATTGCCGGTCGCCATGCGTTGATTGGTGGATTTGTCCCAAGGTTCGCCATTGAGTGAGCAGTCGGGAAGATTTGGGTCCTGGAGACTGTCAAGATTGGTATCATTTAAAATGTTATCTGTCCGGTAGTTCGCAAGAGTGGTGCCCGGAGATGCTCTATTAGAGGATGCCAAAACCTTTATGGCATAACCCATAGCATCGCTGCCTTGCGCCAAAGCGCCGATGTAGGATGGCGTGGAATCATTTTGCGACTTTTTACCGCAGCTATGGATACCAACCACAACAAGTAGCAGTACAGTTCGACGTAACATTGGCGTAGCTATCCCTTCATTTGATCATGATCGTCTGCCGCGCGGAGACTGCTTGAGCGCGAATCTCAGGGGTGCGAAAGGTGACCTCTACTTCAAGGCTGGTGACATCATTAGCAGCATCGAATGCAATAGATTGTTGATCTTTGAATTCAGTCAGCTCTTGGCCTCTGGTAAACCACCTGATTTCAATTTTCTCTCCGGCTGCTCCGGTTCCTCCTCTCCTGAATTGACCCAGTCCGAGTGTTTGAACTTGAGCGGAGACGCGAGATCCTGCTCGCGAAGCTGTGGAGGAGTCAATGATGTCAATGCGGTCAAAAAACTGACTCCAATTGTTTTCTTGGCAAATTGGGCAGAAAAACTCATGGGTCATATCACGCATGAGGCAGCTCTCGTTGGTTGGTCGGTATCCTGCAACGTCGAGATATTGATCGAAGTTTGGAAATGCACCGACAAAGCCCGGCTCGTCGTGAAAGTCGTGAGCATACTCATGTACTGTCAGTGATGAAATCCAGTTGTTGTGATCGGAGATATTTTCAATGAACGCGAGTTTCTGAGCTCCGGTTGTCATCCCGGGAAGCTCTATGTTGATAAAGCTCCGGTCAGTGCGGTTTGGACTGACAAATGATACAGGTTGATCGTTTAGTTTAATCGACAAAGTGTCGTCCGTCTCAATGCCAGAAGCGCTGAGACGAATCCATGTGCGGGCAAAGAGTCCGTCACTTTGCATGTTTATCGAAAATGGACCTTTGTCGAGTTTGTGCCATGGCCATCCGATATAACGGGCAACCATGGGCTCAGCTCGCATGTTGGAGCGATCTGTGCTCCAGTCACGCCAACGGGGTGATGTCGCGGTAGTTGAGTAGTTTGCTCCAAAGTAGCCTCCGCCATCGTATTCTTCGCCAACACGTCCAAAATTGTGTCCGAGTTCATGACGAAGAACAACGGTTCCGCTAGTAGGGGAGCTGGTAGAGATAGCAAACTCTCCACCAAGGCCGCCATAATATGGATCATTTGCAATAACAACCGGGTAGTCGCATCCAGGGGCTCGTCGACAGCTTTCTCGGATCGCGGATTGTTTACTAGGGAAAATTGCGCGGAGAGTTTCTCCCTCTCGATACAGTCCGTAGGCTGTGTCTATGGGGCTACCTCTTCCAATACCGGACGAATTGCTTGGACGGAAAACAGCGTGAACATTAAAAACTGGCAGATATGATGTGAAGGTTTTACCGACAAACATGTCGTTGACCAGTCGTTGAATATCCGCAAAAAACTTCTCTCTTTCAGAAACGGTGTAGCCATCTCCCATAAAAACCAAATCAATTCGATTGGCTGCTGGGCCGCTGTCTACAATCGTTCGAACCTCGTCCGCAGAAGCATCATCAAAATCTCGAACTAAAGGTTTGACGTGATGATCGAGAATCCATTCATTGATTTTCCTAGTGTTGGTACCAAGGAGTTCGATAATGCGACCTGCCTGCACAGGCTGATGTTCGACGACTAACTGGGGATATTCGGTTTTTGAGAAATCGACAGGCCGTACCATTTCTGCGGACTCTCGAGAAACAATGGTCATGCTCCCGCGTTCGTCTTTAAGAATTTTGACTTTTGTTACTTGAGTGCCCGCAATCGCTTGTCCTGCTATGACAATCGATGCCGCTATCCATGCGGATCTGATCATAAGAGACTCCATGAAGTAATGTTCTAGGGAGCATTATGACCATTAAATTACTGAATGCAAAAGGAAAAATGCCGCGGTGAGCGGCATTTTTTCGTTGACAATGTTGGTTGGTAATCTGGTCGTCGAATGCGCTTTTATTTGCGCTTGTTATACCCGACGCCTTTTTCCGACAGTCCATTACCTTTGACGAAAGATCCATCGTGAAGCTCTGCCCAGTTGCCGTTTTGATAGATGAGCGGGTGCTCACCTTGCTCAAATTCACCGACGACTGGTCCATTTGGCGAGGAGTGACGGGTGAGTTGTCGGGTTACGTATTTTACTTTGCCTTTCCCGGGCCAGTTCATATGGGGATTTTGAAATGGACTTGCCGCGGCGCGTGCAGCGCTATCACCAGCCGCAGGTGTCGCAGCTGCTTGCTCAACTGGTGGTATCGCTTCGGTGGGAACGGCCGGGTCAACGGGAGCGCCATTGACCGGGGTAGTTTCAGTTACCGGTGTTAGTCCAGCGTTCAGTGGAACATTTTCCGTTAGAGGCGCTGATTGATTAAGAGGTGCTGATTGGGTCAGAGCCGGATTGGCGGTCTGATTGAGAGCCACAGGGTCTTCAGCTGCCAAGTTATTCATAGACTCACCGAGAGCGGCATTCCCACTGCCGCCAGCCGAGGTGTTATTTCCCGCATTCGCGGTACCAAAGTTTTCAGCGCTTCCACCTTCTACAGCATTATTCATGGATTCGCCTTGAGCTGCGGCTTCGTCTCCCCCGCCGTTATTGAGAGATGCGTTGTTACCCGCACCATTTTCAGACTGACCTTGTTCAGCCGCTTCGCCCTCGACTGGCTCACCCTGCTCTCCACCCGCGCTATCGCTGGCGCAGCGTATGGCCATCATTGGAGTCATTATAAGAACGAGCTGCAATACCACCGATTGCTTAAAGGCTTTGCTGGGTCGCATGTGGTCATCCTCCTGAGGATCTCTTACAAAGTTGATCCTTAGGGTTATCGACAGTATTTGACGGCACATGAGAAAAAATTGCCTAGCTGTGGCTCTAAGCAGTTTGTGGAAATGGAAAAAACAGGGGTCAATGCCAAGTCAATATAGATGTTTAGTCGGCCGCTGTAATCTCGAACGATGGCTTGCCGTCTTGTCCTAAATCAACCTTGATCTTGCCCCCAGTTTTGCTGATTTTTCCAAACAGCAACTCATCGGAAAGAGGTTTTTTGATCTGATCTTGAATGACTCTACCAAGGGGGCGAGCTCCATAGGCGATGTCGTATCCTTTATCGACCAACCAAAGGCGGAGTTTTTCGGTGCAAACAAGCTCAATTTTGCGTGACGCTAGTTTGCTCGCCACATCTTTAAGGAATTTGTCGACGACTTTGAGAACGATATCACGTGGCAGCGGTTTAAATGTGATAACGCCATCTAGACGATTTCGGAACTCAGGCGAAAATATGTCTTTGATTGCTTTGAGCTCGCTTTCTTCAGAAGCTAATGCAGGTCGTCCGAAGCCGATATTGCCTTGGAGCAGGTCACGTGCTCCAGCATTGGTCGTCATGATGATGATCGTATTGCGGAAGTCAGTTTTTCTACCGTTATTGTCCGTCAAGGTCCCATGGTCGAATACCTGAAGTAAAATATTCTGCATGTCAGGATGAGCTTTTTCAATCTCATCGAGCAACAATACGGCATGCGGCGACTTGTTTATCGCCTCCGTCAACAGTCCACCCTGTTCGTACCCGACATAGCCTGGAGGGGCACCGATAAGTCGACTGACTGCGTGACGCTCCATATATTCGGACATATCGAAACGGACAAACTCAATACCCAGGACTTGAGCCAATTGTTTTGCAACCTCGGTTTTGCCGACGCCTGTCGGACCGGCGAATAAGAAGCTGCCGATTGGTTTGTCGGAGCTACCAAGGCCGGCTCTGGACATTTTGATCATATCCGACACTGCTTCGATCGCTTGATCCTGTCCAAAGACCACAGATTTCAAATTCGTTGCTAAGTCCTTCAGTTCCTTGCGTGCCGTGCTTGAAATTTTTTCTGCTGGAACACGAGCCATTCTTGCGATGACCCTCTGAACATCTTCGATGGTGGCGCGTTTTGGTCGCGGCGAATCTTTTCCGTGGCCTTTCAGAGCGAAGCTTGCACCTACTTCATCAATGACATCGATTGCTTTATCAGGAAGCTTTTTATCCCGTAGATATTTGACAGATAAATCTACTGCCATTTTTAGAACTTCGTCGGGAAACTTCACATGATGATGCGTTTCATAGCGACTGCGCAGACCTTTAAGAATTTTGACTGTGTTTTCTGAAGAGGGTTCCTCCACGTCAATTTTCTGAAATCGACGGCTCAATGCGGCGTCGGATTCAAAATGTTGCCGGAATTCCTTAAATGTTGTGCTGCCTATGCAGCGAACATCTCCGCTGCTGAGTGCGGGTTTAAGTAAATTACTCGCATCCATTGTCCCGCCGCTGACTTGTCCGGCGCCAACCACGGTATGAATCTCATCGATAAAAAGAATTGCGTTTTTCTGCTTACGAATTGCTGTGACCACGCTTTTAAGTCGTTGCTCAAAATCACCGCGAAACTTTGTTCCTGCTAGCAGAGCTCCCATATCAAGGGAGTAAATCACAGCATCTTTCATGGGAGCGGGAATATCGCCTTGAGTTATTTTCCAAGCGATACCCTCCGCTATTGCGGTTTTTCCGACGCCAGGATCGCCGACAAGAAGCGGGTTGTTTTTCCTGCGCCGACACAAAACTTGGACACAGCGGTCAATTTCTTCCTCTCGACCGACTAACGGGTCTATTTTTCCCACTTTTGCTTTTTCATTGAGGTTGACAGCCCAATTGGACAAAGGATCTTTTGAGGACTTGCCGCTGCCTTCTTCTTCGGCCTGATCCGGCCTACGTATGCTTTCACTTTCGGACTCATCTGACTCTTCAGGGCTGGCGATCAACTTATCTTGCTCGTGCCCAGCCTCGTCGGGTAGTTTTGCCAATCCGTGCGATACGTAGTTGATGATGTCAAAGCGAGTAATGCTTTGCTGCTGCATGATATAGACTGCAAAGGAATCTCGCTCACTAAACATGCTGATGAGAATATTCTCACCGCGAATGCGATCTTTTCCAGCGGCTCTAACATGCTGAGCTGCCCTCTGAATAACCCTTTGAAATCCAACTGTAGGTTGCGGCATTTGACCAGCGCGTAACATTCCAGTGGGTATGTGTTCCGAAAAAAAGTCTTCGAGCTTACCACGAGTTACTTCGACAGATCCGCCGCAGGCTCGCATGGCTTTGACTGCTGACTCGTTTTGCAGGAGAGCAAAAAGAATGTGTTCAATGGTCACGTACTCGTGTCCGCGACGAGCAGCTTCACTTACTGCTAGATTCAAGCTTACTTCAAGGTCGTGACTGATCATTTTGGCCTCCCCGGCAGAGCTTGTCCGTCACCAAGTAAACATCCAAAATCACTTACACCTTCTCCATTGTACACTGCAATGGGTGTTCATTCTCACGAGCGCACTCCATAACTAAAGATACCTTCGTTTCGGCGATTTCAAACGGATAAACGCCGCAAACCCCAACCCCTTTGTGATGAACGGCAAGCATCACTTCGGTAGCTGCGTTTCGATCTTTGGAAAAGTAGGTTTCAAGGATCATGACAACGAAGTCCATCGGAGTGAAGTCATCGTTGTGCAATAAAACTCGGTACAACGAGGGAGGTTTAGCTTCAACCTTGCGCTCTGTGACAACAGATGTCCCAGAGCCAAGATCGCCTTGGTCACCAGTCGATTGTCCCATTACGAAATCAAATGCCACTCGCGTTCACCTCGTTCAAACCGGGAGTCAAAAACAAGACTTTCCCTTATCTATAATAGTAGTCGGAAATGCATACAATTTCCTGTCACTTTTCCGAAAACTTAAGTCCTATCATATGGTTGTCAAGGGTAGTTGGCATAAGGGGGCGGATTTATTCATTTAAATATTAATGGGACACAGCTGAACCCTTCAGTCGGGGTTGAGTGGTCGCAAAAAAATTTTTAAAGGGTCGGTGTGTGGTCTTATTCGCCGCCTTCGAGGCGTATCACCACTCGTCGATTTGCGGCTCGAGCTTGCTCGAGATCTTTTCCGGTCAGACCAAGAACTGGTTTCTTCGGGCGTGTTTGCGCCATTGCGACCACACTCATACGATCCTCGCGTACACCGCGAGCCGCGAATTGCCGCATCAGGTAAATACCCCTCGAGGCGCTCAGCTCCCAGTTGGAGGCAAATTTGGTGCTACGAATCGGTACATCATCGGTATGACCCTCAATTTTGATTTTGTAACGATCGGGTGATGCCGCGATGACTTTCATAACCTGGCCCACAATTGCAGAAAATTGTGGGTTACCGTCAGCTGAACCCGGAGGGAATAGTAATCCATCCTTAAATTCTACGAGGACGCCGCTGGTGTCCATGGTTACTTGAGCGCTGTTCGTCAAATTAAGACGTTTGATCTCGTTGTTGATTCGTTTAGAGACAGATGTCATTGAGTCTTTCTTGGCTTCGAATTGATTGGATTGTACAGCTTCACGGATTAAGTCTGCCTTTTGCTGATTCATGGTTGAGAAAGACAACTGCAGAATGAAAAAGGTCATGAGGATTAGGGACATGTCAGAGAACGACATGAGCCAGAGGCCTTCATCCTTTTTTTTGCTGAATCTCTTTGTGGGTCCGTATGAATGAATGTCCACCGGTGCGGCGACTTGCTCAGTTTGATTTTGAGAGGCGGCCGAGGTCATTCCTACGACGCTCCTTTAATTGGTTGTCCGCCCGCTTGCTTCGAAGCATAGGTTTTCATGATGTCTTTCATGTGGACGCTAGACTTCTTACTCTTAATATTAACCATGCCCTCGAGGACCATCATGTCAATTTCAAGATACTTTTCTGCCTCAATATGTATTTTTTCGCCCCACGGACCATAGATAATAGTTCCCAGCATGAGACCATAAAGGGTCGTAATCAATGCGAGTGCCATGCCCCCGCCGAGCTTTGAAGGGTCGTTCATGTTCGACAACATGCCAATCAAGCCCATCAGTGTTCCAATCATTCCCATCCCTGGACAGAGTTTGGACATATTTTCGAACAGACTGGCTGCCAGCGCCATCTTCGACTGCTTGGCATTGATCCGGGCCATGAGATTGTGACGAATTTCCTCGGTGCGAAAGTCGTTAATGATCAAAGAAAAGCCGTCGCGCAGCATGTCGTATTGCATGCGATCGCGCAGTGGTACCAGTGCTCCAAGACCTTCGTTTCTGACAATCTGAGATGCTCGCGTCAGGGCATTAATCACCTCGATTTGGTGTTGCTCGTGACGGCTGAAAATAGAACTGATCAGTAGTTTTATGCCAACGATCAAATCACTTACCGTATGTGAAAGTAGCATCACTGCCGGGGGGGCTATTCCAAGGAGAACGACAGCGGCAGGATCCCAAAATCCATGAAATTTAACTGCTGGGTGGCTTAAAGCATACCAGATTGCAAAAGCAATACCCGAAAGTCCAACAAGTTGTGACATTTCTGAGGGCCCCTTCAGTAAATAGAAAAATACGTTGTTCCCACTCTTTAAATTTTAAGGGTCCTGAGGTCCTCGGTCACCGGGCAGAAATTGCCTGCTTTTTCTGGGCGAGCCGTCTCTGACGATTTTCCCTCAAGCCTTTGCGTTAGTTAAAAAGCAGAACATATTTGAATTCAAATGCGGGAAGGATTAAATTTGTTTTCGACGTCACATCTCTGAGCTTTTCTTCCCCCACACTGGCGTAGGCGTCGTCAGAAATTCCGCTAACAGATGAGGGGCTTCCTTTAATGCTGGCTTTTGTCGCCAGTGGAACTACGAGCCCCAATCCCAGAATTGTTGCAGAGTTTGAACGATGCCAGATCCAGCCGCATTTAGGGTAAATAACAGTCTGCGAGACGCTTCTTGTCCAGGTAACCGGTGTTTCAGCCGTACCACCGGATTCGCTGTCTGTGAAGTTCATGTTTGCAACTGTTGAAACCTCAATTTTGCGGGATCCAACAGTAAGCCCAAAAAATAGAGGTTGTTCGCGGTTTGGTTGCCATCGTAACCCAAGTCCAAAAAATGCTGTTTTAGCCGAAAATTTATCTCCCGGTGATTGGAAAAAACTGTACTCACCTGCCATCATTATGCCGTTTAATTCAATGAGACCTTCGAGACCGACTCCAGGAATATACAGGTTATGTATTCCCGCAGCGGCACCTGCTTTAAGAGATGACTTTGAACGGTTATTCTTTTGAATACGAGGGTTTTGCTTTTCTAGACTTTTATCAGATGACTCTGTTTTTTTTGGTTTTCGTGATGCGCTCTGGGCTGGTGGAGCCGGCCATGTGAGACAAATCGAGAAGACCGCAAGGTAAAGTCGAAGGCGCCTTCTCATAGGATTATTTGAATGTGAACGGCTTACCATCCGGCATCGAAATCCATTGCTCGGGTTTTAGTTCGATCAACTTCATATCCCCGAGTTTTCGCGCCATCGTGAAAGATTCAGCGTCGATTTCCCGTTTTCTGCATTTTTCGATTTTGTACATTCGTGAGTAGAAAGTGACAATTTTTCCTTCGACGCCTTTGCAAGCTTCGTCAACCGGGATAATATCCACGCCTGCCGAACCATCCATCAATTTCGCAAAGTCTTTATCGATGATCGACGATATGTCCCGTCCCTGACGAATAGACCAAAATTCTTTTGACGTCAAAGCTAGAACTTCTCCATTTTTCTGGCCGCGCTCTTGGCGGTGTGCCAGTAATGTTTCGTAATCAGGGATCAGCCGCCTTACACAGTTTTCAACGAAGTAGATATCAGTGTAAGAGAATGTGACGTATTTTTTATTGAAAGCGGAACACGGTCGATCCTTGGCTTTTAACGACTCCCAGGTTTGACCAACTGGTAATGCTGCAACGTCTGTCGCATCAACTTCTACGACTGAGGCTCCCTGTCTTGTCATTTGAAAAACCTGATCAGGGTCGGTTATGTGATGTCTGGTACAGTTTTGTAATTTAAACATCTCGCCATAAACCGAAATGATCTTGTCCTTGTATTTTGCGCAAACTTTAAGTGTTTCTGCCTTGCTGAATTCTTTTGGTGGAGGAGGGTCAGCTTCCTTGGGTTTTCGAATAATGGAGTCGTCCTCCTCTTCGGTCTTGGCATTTGCCGGCGAACCTACGGACGTCATGGAGGGATTCTCGACCATTGAATCTGCATCCTGGGCGTAGGAGTGTTGTGCTGTTATAGCAGCCACTTGCAGTCCTACTGCAATTTTTATCAAGATTATTAAGTTCAGTTTCATGGCATTGGTCTCCCGTCATCCCATTGAGACTTCGGCAGTAAATGCCAAGACTTTTGCATTTTTTAAAAAAAAGTACAGCCTAAGCGCTTAATGCGCTGAAATGACTGCGTTTGTTTTAGCATTTTTTTATGTTTGCCAAGAAAAAGTCCCCAGTTTTAGCTGGGGACTGAGGGCCTATTGGAGCTCGTCTTGGTGATTTGGCCGATCTGTATCAGTGATAGAGTCGCCCGTGCCCATTTTAGCGTTGAGCAACTTTGTGACCAGACTTGTGTTTCTTGTGGGTCGTTTTCATTTGTTTTTTGTGTTTCTTCGCGGCAGCAAATTTCTGCTTTTGTTTCTTGCTGTGCTTGGCAAGTTTTTTATTGTGCTTTTTAGCCGCTTTGTTTTTTGCAATTTTTTTACCTTTAGTCGCTTTTGACTTAGCTAAACCGACTTTCTTTGATTTCTGTGCTGACGCGGAACCTTGGCTTCCACCGACCGATGCGAATGGGTCATTCTGCTTGGCATAGGCTGGAAGCATTGATTGAGTAGACGCTATCTTTCTTGACGATGCGTGGTGTTTGCTTCGTGTCTGACTTTGGGTATCAGCTCCTGAGCCGCCGACGAGCATGTAAGCGCCAAACGTTCCAGCACCGAGAATCGCCAATACAATTGTGCCAATGATGGTTTTGTGAACCCAAGACTTAGACTCGAGTTTCATTTTCTTGGTTGTAAAGATCGTTTGTCCCATTTTTCAACTCCATTCCACAAATTTGAGAACCACAACAACGGCATTTCAACGGATCAATCCAATCCGGTAACTCGGTGACTGCAAAGTAGGTGCCACATGAGCTAGGAACGTAATTGCAGGGAGTTGGCACTGCAGGTTAGTGACTTTGTGTGTCAGACTTTTTGACACCTGTCAGATCGAAATAAAAAAAGGCCCCCGAATGGGGGCCTTTCGCAGTTTTTTTCTTTGGGGTCGCGGATTATTTTACCGGTTCAATATTAAACATGCTGTTTCCTTTAAAGGATTTTCCATCCCAGATGTTTTGCTGATTGCTTGTGCCACCGCCACCACCGCTATTGCCGCCAATGTCGATGCTTATGTCTAGATCGCTGTTACCACTGTTGTTGGTGCCGCCGTTATTTGGGAGTCCACCATTGTTTGTGCCACCGTTATTTGGGAGTCCGCCATTGTTGGTGCCGCCATTATTTGGGAGTCCGCCATTGTTGGTGCCGCCATTATTTGGGAGTCCACCATTGTTTGTGCCGCTGTTATTGGTGCCGCTATTATTCGGAACACCTGTGTCGACTCCGCCAGATACCAATTGAATTCTTGCCCGAACTAATTCACCAGAAACAAGCGTCGCGCTGGTAGACCCAGAATAGGTCGCTCCAGCTGCAGTAACTCTGACTTTGATGACGCTATTTCCAGGTAATACGCCGCTAACAAGCGCCGTGCCCGAACCACCAGATATATTGACGACTTGGGTTTCCAAATCATCATTGATTAAAATCCGAACTTCCCCTGAGGATGCGCTGGCAGCAAAACCAGTCATTTCGATCGCGAGGCGTCCAGTTTTTGTTAATGTGTCGCCGCCGTTGGTTGTCTCGGGCTTGACCCCTTGATTCGATGGCTGGATTTCCACAGTTCGAGCTGAACGCTCGCAACCGGCCAAAACCGTTACGAGGGATACCAAAATCGCCGAGCGAATCATGCAAACCTCCGAAAATTTGTAGGTCCTTTATAATGGTAGCAATTTTTTAGCCAAACGTCTTTCCCAGTAAATTCATAGGGATGGCTTAGAAAGGGGTGTTCATATAATTGACAGTTTGGGTTTTTTAGACAGGCGCAAGTAATGGTTTATCTAGGCTTTTATTCCTTTTTCATCACGTTCTACATTTGTTATGGTCGAGGTTCTTAATTGGTTTGAAACGACGAATGAGTTCCGATGCTTAGACGAGGCCGCTTGATGCAGCAATTGCCCTTCCACCACACTATGAACCAACTGCGGGAGCTTTTGGACTCACGCATCCTGATGCTTGACGGTGGGATGGGCACCATGATCCAACGCTACAAGCTATCCGAAGCGGATTTTCGGGGTGGTCGGTTTAAAGATCATTCCCACGACCTCAAAGGTAACAACGATCTTTTGGTGTTAACACGCCCCGATATCGTGCGGGAAGTGCACCTTGAATACTTACGTAACGGTGCTGACATTGTTGAAACGAATACTTTCAACGGGACATCGATCGCACAGGCTGATTATCACTTGCAGTCCATTGTCCGTGAGTTGAATATCGCCGCCGTCAAGGTTGCAAAAGACGCCTGTAGGCAAGCCGAGTCGGAGACGGCTGGTCGGCGCTGTTTTGTGGCGGGTGCCATTGGTCCGACAAACAAAACGGCGTCTCTCTCCCCGGATGTAAATAATCCGGCGTTTAGAGCAATTTCGTTTCAAGAGCTGGTTGATGCTTACTATGAACAAATAGACGCTTTGATTGAAGGTGGCGTCGATTTGCTGCTGGCAGAAACCGTATTCGATACCCTGAATCTCAAAGCTGCAATATACGCCATGGAGCAGTGCTTCAACCATAGAGGCATGCGATGGCCGGTGATGCTTTCGGTCACCATCACGGACGCGTCTGGGCGTACACTTTCCGGTCAGACTACAGAGGCCTTCTGGAATTCTGTGCGTCACGCAAAGCCATTGAGCATCGGCATCAACTGTGCGCTCGGGGCCGAAGAGATGCGTCCTTATTTACAGGAGCTTTCCGGACTGGCCGACTGTTATGTGAGCTGTTATCCCAACGCCGGTTTGCCGAATCCCTTAAGCCCAACCGGGTACGATGAGAAGCCAGCTGATATGGCAAAGATAATGCATGAATATGCTAGTCTTGGTTTTTTCAACATAGCTGGTGGATGTTGCGGTACAACGCCTGATCATATTCGCGCAGTTGCAGAGGCTGTAAGCACTATTAAGCCTCGTAAAATAAAAGAGCAAGTGCAGGGCACTCGGTTAAGTGGACTGGAACCGTTCAACATTACGGAAGCTAAGTCTTCTTTTGTAATGGTGGGTGAGCGTACAAATGTTACAGGATCACCTAAATTTGCCTCTTTGATCAAAGAAGGTAACTTTGAAGCTGCGCTATCGGTGGCGCGCCAGCAGGTGGAAAACGGGGCCAACGTCATTGATGTGAACTTTGACGAAGGACTGTTGGACGGCGAAGCTTGCATGCAGAAATTTTTAAATTTAATTGCAGCCGAGCCTGACATTTCCCGCGTCCCCATCATGATAGATAGTTCGAAATGGTCCGTCCTTGAAGCTGGGCTTCGTTGCATCCAAGGCAAACCGATTGTGAACTCTATTTCGCTCAAAGAAGGCGAAAACTTATTTCTTGAGCAAGCTTCCAAGTGTATGCGCTACGGCGCCGCCGTAGTTGTCATGGCGTTTGATGAACAGGGTCAGGCAGCAAGCAAGGACGATAAAATTCGGATATGCGAACGTGCATATAACCTATTAACAAAACAGCTCGGCATGAATCCTGGCGATATCATATTCGATCCAAACGTTCTGACTGTTGGAACGGGTATTGATGAACACAATAATTATGCCGTCGACTTCATTGAAGCGGTTCGCGAAATTAAACGACGTTGCCCTGGTGTTCGAACATCGGGTGGTATTTCGAATGTGAGTTTTTCCTTTCGAGGCAACAACCGAGTTCGTGAAGCCATGCATGCGGCATTTCTTTATCACGCCATTGACGCGGGATTGGACATGGGCATTGTCAATGCAGGCATGCTCGAGGTTTACGAGGAAATCGATAAGGAACTTTTGACCTATGTCGAAGACGTACTGTTAAATCGACGTCCCGATGCTACGGATCGACTTGTGGCATATGGTGAAAAGTTCAAAGGCGAGTCTAAGTCTGCAAAAAAGGACTCTAACGAGTGGCGTAAGGCTCCTTATCGCGAGCGCATGGTGCACTCATTGGTGAACGGAATCACCGATTTTATTGAGCGTGACACGGAGGAGGCGCTAAGTGACCTCAAACGCCCGCTTGATGTAATCGAAGGTCCCTTGATGGATGGGATGAAGGTGGTTGGTGAGCTATTTGGCGCCGGTAAGATGTTTTTACCACAGGTCGTCAAATCTGCGCGGGTCATGAAAAAAGCTGTAGCATGGCTGGAGCCTCACATGGAGGCAGCAAAATCCAAAACCTCATCGGCAAGGTCTCAAGGTAAATTTTTGATCGCTACGGTCAAAGGCGATGTCCATGACATTGGAAAAAATATTGTCGGTGTCGTACTCGCCTGTAACAATTATGAAGTCCACGATCTCGGAGTGATGGTCCGCTGCGAAGATATTCTGGCTAAAGCCAAAGAGATCGGCGCAGATATGATTGGGCTGTCGGGTTTGATTACTCCTTCGCTGGACGAGATGATTCATGTGGCTAGCGAGATGGAGCGGCTCGGCCTAGACATTCCGCTGCTGATTGGCGGCGCAACGACAAGCAAGGCTCATACAGCCATTAAGATTGCTCCTGCATACAGAGGACCCGTTATTCAAGTAAGTGATGCGTCGCTAGTCGTCAATGTATGCTCGTCCCTTCTCAGTCAAACGCAAAAGGCTTCCTATTTGAAGGAGCATCGCGAATCTCAGGATGTTCTGCGCACTCGCTGGAATGAGTCTCAGTCCAAGGCAAGCTTCTTGGCTTACGAGGAGGCCAAAAAACAGCGTTTAAAAGTGGACTGGGAGAAGTCTCGGATCGACGAACCCTCTAACAAAGGGGTCTTTGAGTTCTCAGACCTACCTGTCGAAAAAATTGTTCCTTACATAGACTGGTCCCCGTTTTTCTGGACCTGGGGGATTCAGGGCGTCTACCCTAAAATTTTTGAGAGTGAGAAGTTTGGTGCTGAAGCCAAAAAGTTATTTGCAGAT
>JBIIGV010000172.1:0-5126 GCA_044236265.1 Oligoflexales bacterium | reverse complement strand
CTGACGTTTGTTTTTTACTGGTGGCATCGACTGCGTCATGACATCAATATACTCTGGCTTAGCTGTCATCAGCTCCACCACAGCGCTAGCCGCATCGAAACCATCACATCCTTCTACAAGCATCCAGTCGAGCTCATCATCAACGGCATCATCATTGCCGCCGTCAACTTCGGCATTTGTGGACTAACTATAGAAGGTGCTGCTTGGGTGACTCTTTATACAGCGCTTGCAGAGTTTTTCTACCATATGAATATCAAGACTCCTCGCTGGGTTGGTTACATTATTCAACGTCCCGAGATGCATCGCATCCACCATAAGCGTGGGTTTCACTACAACAACTTCGCTGATCTTCCCGTATGGGACATGATGTTCGGTACTTTTGAAAATCCTCCCACCGTCGAAACGCCGTGTGGATTTAAGCCAGAGCGCGAAGTTCAGTTTAAGGAAATTCTCACCTTCAAGAACGTGAACAACGCATATCCGCTATTTGCCAAGAAGAAATAGAGGTTAGCCATGTCAGTTTTGTCTCAATTAAATTGGCCGGTGCGAATCGTTCTTCTCATCGGATCGCTGCAGTTGATTGGCTTTGTCACCCAACTAGATCTACTCCGCAATATCGGTCGTCTGACGACGGCGTCACCGCTACCGTTGGTGTTCTCGGACTTTCGTGGGCTAGAAACGTTTTCCCTTGAGTTCAATATTCGCGCCGAGGCTCAAGATGGCTCAACATCTGAAAAGCTTATTACGCCGGAGCTCTATGGTCAGTTCAAGGGACCATATAATCGCCGTAATGTTTACGGTGCTGTACTCGCATATGGTCCAAAATTAAATGAGCCTACGGAAAAGCCGCTGGTCGATTCGGTACTAAAATATGGATTTTGCCAAGGTGGCCCCTTGATGGAGATGTTTGCGCTCGCAAGCCCAGCGCGAAAAATTACGATCAATGCGCGATCAAAGGCCCGAGGTGATGGTTCAACCTATGTGACGGAGGTTGCATGTCCATGACATCGTCTGTGAAGCTTTATCGCTATTCGAGCTGGCATTTTGCCCTTTTCAGAATTCTTTTTGGGTTATATCTGGCGATTCATTTTTGGGACTTGGTTGCCTATGCTCCCGAGATTTGGAGTGGTGCTGGTAATTTGGGTGATCCCTCTATTCTGCCAAGCTACGGCATGTTTCCAAATATTCTTTTCTGGTTTACATCTCCCGCATTCGCGCGAGGTTTCTTGTGGTTTCTGGTTTTTACAGCAGTGCTTTTTACGGTCGGTGCTTGGCGCAGGATTGTTGCGTTGATTCTTTGGTATGGTTGGGCCTGCCTGGCTGGTCGTAATCCGTTTATCGCCAACCCCGGTCTACCGTTTATTGGTTTACTGCTACTCGTCTGTGCCATTACTCCTTACGGAGAACCCTTTGCTGTGACAAAGGGCAAGGACGGCGAGACCTGGCGGATGCCAGATGGGCTTTACGAGGGTATTTGGATCATCATGGCCCTAGGTTACACCATCAGTGGGCTTCATAAGTGTCTTAGTCCCTCCTGGGCAGACGGTACGGCCATTGTTCATCTTCTGAATAATCCTCTCAGTCGTGACAATAGCCTCAGGCAAATGCTGCTATCCATGCCAGAGATTCTCTTGAAGATGAATACGTGGGGCGTGCTCGCACTCGAGGTTTTATTTGCACCGCTTTGTTATTTTGCGTTTACGCGCAAATGGACTTGGCTTGCCATGATTGGTATGCACTGCGGTATCGTCAGTCTGGTGAACTTCACGGATCTGACTATTGGTGTTTTGATGGTTCATTTATTCACGTTTGATGACCGCTGGTTGCCCGGTAAGAAAACTGAGCAGTCTCCCGTGCTTTTCTTTGACGGGGTTTGCGGACTTTGTAATGGGTTTATTCAATTTCTGTTTGACGTTGATGAGCAGTCGGTCTTCAAGGTGGCAACGCTACAAGGGGCGTTTGCCGCTGAAAAACTTCCTGACACACTGACGAAGAATCTTAACAGTTTGGTCGTTATGACAGATGAAGGCACGTTGCTCACAAAGTCTCGTGCGGTTTTATTTGTGATGACCCGTGTTGGTGGTCTTTGGCGCGTCGTCGGTATCGCGGGAAATCTTGTCCCAGCCCGCGTTACGGATATCGTCTATGATCTAGTGGCCAAAAACCGCTATCATTTGTTTGGAAAACTTGAAAGCTGCCGGATGCCGACGCCGAGTGAGCGATCCCGGTTTGTTGGGTAATTTAGATATTTTGCGGTTTCATGAGATGGCAGCTAATGGCTGCGGCTGATTATATCTTTTAAATTAATCAGAATTTTGGTTACATTATAGGCATGTCTAAGATTGCGCTATAAATATCTCAGTGTTCAAAGCTCAGAGAGGATACAAGGATCATGCTGAAAGTTTTTACGCGTTGCTTTGCTTTGTTCGTACTTATATTGAGTGCTAACGCTATCGCACATGCGGAGTCCAGTAAGTACGCCTTTGCTCAGATAGCTACTGTTGAGGATGGTTATTTTGGAGCTAAGAGAGTTTACTACTCATTAAATTGTAACGAGATTTTTGTAAGTTATCTTACAGAGGACACATCAAATAATGTGCTTTCTGTCGGAGTGCTGAAAGAAATACAACCTCGCAATTGTAGCCGACCAGCGCGTCAAGAGTGGGTGCGCATCACGCCGGAAGGCCGTCGTGTGGTGCCAACAGAAGCTTTTCCTGAGGTATGGAAATGCAGTGGTATCTGCTACATCATTTCAGATCCAGCCGAGGATCCTTACAAGAAAGTGGCTAAATTCGGCACCAGCGAAGAGCAGGCCAGAGGTAGGCTCCCATGCCATGCTGATGATCAAATCGACATGGTCTGTCGTCAAATTGAAGTTGAAAGTGTGCTTAACTAGGATTCGGCGTGCTTGAATCTGAGATTTAGTTATTGAAAATGGGCCACCTGCTCTTTGCTGCAGGTGGCCCATTGGTTTTTTAACGAAACCTTCGATTATTCGAAGTCGCGGTCCATGACCGTCTTGCGACCGTCATTCTTAGCGCGTTCAATTGCTTTTTGTATTTCGCGCTCGACAACTTTGGTTAAAGCGTCCATCACACTGGCTGACGTATTCATGCCAGATTGATCTTTGATAAGCTGTTTGACTTTGCTTGCAACTACCAACACCTGACTCATAGAGTCCCTCCAACATCATAGATTCATGATCTGCTTGTTCTTTCCTATACCATGTCAGATGTCGAGAAAAATGAAAACCCCCAAAAGCGGGGGGTTAAAATTTAAGCTTTTTTATTAAATATTTTATTCATCGACGGCAGCTTGCTTCTTGAAAACGTCGACACAGACGTCGACTAGAGCTTCCTTGTTTTCAAGGTGCTTTACAAGTGCTCCCAAGCGGTGGCTTAAAAGTCCCGCAAGTTCTTTCAGGTCAACGTCTCCAGCCTCCACATGCCGAAGAATGACGTGATCAATCTCATCTGCAATTTTGAGTAACTTAACCGTATTGGTGTCGAGCTTTGTTTTCGACGACGGACGTAAGGGGATAATCTTAGCCTGGGACTCGGTCTTTGGATCGTCACTGTTTGACATAAAACCTCCCGCGTAAGGGTAGTGGGGTCCTAAGGGAAGGATCGGAAAACCACCATCTGACTTTAGTTTATCATAAAAGGCCTCTCTTTGGGCCCCATGGGTCTCAAAATTACCTCTAAAATACAGAGGCTTATCCAGAGGGTCCGCGAGGTGGCAATCCGGCATGACACCTTGAATTAGCGTGTGCTAAAACCTAGTTTCTCGAGTGGGATTGATCGCCAGACGGCGCACTAGATTGAGGGCTTGGTCCGTGCAGAGAGTTTACTGATTGCTGGTTTGCTGGAGCATAGCAGGGATCTTTTCTACGAGTCCCGAGGCTTCCGAGCCCACCAAGAATCCTTGTTACCAGGCGCAAGACGACGATCTCCCCCCGGAAAAAGATCTGGGTAAGCTCATGCCTGAGACGCTGCTCGCGTCGTACCTTCGAGTCGATACAACGAATCCCCCAGGTTGTGAGGGGAAGGCTGCAAGATTTTGGAAAAAATTTTTTGATCGTTACGCTATTGAGTCTGAGATCATTCCATTGCCCTTCGGCAATGACCGGGCCAACATCATCGCCAAGGTGCGAGGCACTGCTTCTGGTCAAAGACCTATTGTTCTTCTAAATCACATGGATGTTGTGCCTGCTGAACCATCGCGATGGCGAGATCCTCCCTTCGCGGGTGTGATCCGCGGTGGTTTGATTTTTGGTCGAGGCACCTTTGACATGAAGGCGACAGCGGTCTACCAAGCACTGATGCTTGCTAAAGCCAAGACCGAAACATGGAAGATGCATCGAGATTTGATTTTTTTGGGGACAGCCAACGAAGAGGGTCCCTTTGATCCATCGCAAGGAGTGATCAGCGGTGCCGAGTGGATGCTGAAATACCGTTTTGAGGATTTAAATCATGCTGAGTATGTCATCACGGAAGGTGGCTACATCCCCACTCAAAAGGGCCGTCCAGTCAGGTGGGAGGTCTCGCCGGGTGAGAAGGCAAGGCTTGAGGTTACCTTTAAGGTCTCTGATGATGTTGCAGATCCATCAGCGCAGCGTCTGGTCGTAGCGCAAGCGGTGGCGAGTCTTTGGTCTAGCTTTAAACCAAAAGCAGTTGAGCCATTACCGCGCCAAAAACAAAAGACAATGCAAGATCCCATACTGCGCGCAGAGTCGCACACGACTCACGCACTGACGACTTTGGGCGGAGTGGGGAAGGGTAACACGATCGCTGGACAAGCCTTGTCACGATTGATTCTACGTGGATTTCCGAAAACTACATCCCAATCTCAAATCATCTCAAGCATACGAAAACAGCTGCCCCAGCGTGTGGTGGTGGCTGATGCCGAGTGGAAAAATAACGATTTATATATGACTTTGAAGAGCCGAGGTGACGCAGGGCATGCCTCTTTGCCGCCGCTTGATGGTGGTGCCGGTGTGATCCTGGCGCAAGCGGTTTTAGAGTTGGAGCGAGCTGTTAAAGCTCGAAAGACCCCTGCAGTAAGTCTTGAAGTACAGTCCTTTGCTGCGATCTCGGATGAAGCGACCCCTGAGACAACAGAGTTTG
>JBIIGV010000058.1:0-18430 GCA_044236265.1 Oligoflexales bacterium | reverse complement strand
GTTCGCAGGGCTAGTGATTTCGCCGATTGTGACGATGATTCCCGGCGGTGTGGTTTTTGCGACATCTCAATGTCAATGCAGCGTGAATGGATTTTTGTTTTGGATGATTCTTTTGGTCATACCTGCGGTCTGGATATCGATGGCCACACTCCAAATAGCATGCTTCATAAAAAATCGGGCCAATTTTCGGTTTAAAGCCCTGATTTTGTCATGGCCTTGGATTTTGATATTGATATCTCTGATATGGCTTTGGATTTTTCCTCAAAAGCGCGTGACCAGCATGATGCTTGGTTTTATCCATGGACCGATATATGACCGGCAGATTGAGATTGACGGTGGTATTGCACTTGCTCGCCTTTCTCACGGTTTAATAGGCCTTTATTTTTTGGCGTTGGCTTCCGAGCTAATTGAATGGCGTTCAGCGAGATCAAAAACGATAGCCTTAACGATCGGAGTTTTGTCTTTTTTGGCGGCGGGATACCCAAGCCAGCGTCACGGTTTACATGCGTTGCAATCAGAGCTTCCAAAGCTCATAACGGGAGCTGATGTAGAGTTTTATTATGATTCAAGTAAGCCGAACGCCGATGAGACCGCTAAACAGCTCGTGAGAGATGCAGTCTTTCATGTCAAGGAAATCAAAGAATCCTTTGGATTAACGACCATCAGACCTTTGAAAATTTTTGCATACTCGTCTGAAGTGAAAAAAAAGCTTCTATTTGGTGGAGGCCAAACAGATGTGACCGATGTTAAAACGCCGACCGTACATATCGATTTTCAACCATCTCCCCATCCCACGCTACGGCACGAGTTAATTCATGCTGTGGCGAGCTATGCAAGTTGGATGTCACTGGGCTTTCATCCAAATATGCTTGTTACAGAGGGCGTGGCTATGGCTCTCGCGCCAGTTGACTACTCATTATCGTTGGATCAGTTGGCAGCCGGTCTTATCAAGAGTGGACGCGTCGGCGATGTGGCTCATTTATTTAATCCGCTTGGTTTCTGGAGTGAGTCTGGCACGAGATCCTACGCCGTGGCTGGCTCATTGCTCAGATGGATCAGTGGTCGTTTCGGACCGGAGGCCTTGCGTTCCATATACGCGGGACAGACGCTTCGTGACGTGACCGGACGTAGCGGGCAGCAGCTTGTTGACTCGTGGCAAGCCGACATTTTGAGTTACGATACCGAGAAAACAGCCATGCTCATCGAAAGCCTATCGAGGGAGCCAAGCGTTTTGGCTGATATCTGCCCTCATTCGGTCGCTGATCTCGCGCGAAAAAGGTCCGATGGCTGGTTTGTTCGCCTGCGCCAGCCAATGGGCTGGGATCCTGACAATTGGGTGGACTGGCGTTCACGCTTATCCTCTGGTGATCGCCATGCACGTCTCGAAGCCCTGCGTTCCGCAGTAAAAAAATTTGTAACAACATCTATAAATGATCGCACGGGCCTCCATGTTTGGATTGAGACCATTGATAAGTCTAGAACGTGGCCACCGAAAGTTTTAGAGGACGTTGAGGCTGCGATCATCGCTAGTGATCTTCACGCTCTTGTCGGGGCTACAAATCAATCAAACGCCCTGTTGACTGATCTTCGGGAATTTATGAAGACGCGTCTTTTAGGGGTCTCTACTGTGCGGCAGATCGAAGCCCGGTTGGCCCTGGCAGAGTTTATGCCAGCTGACGGGCTGCTCGCTTGGCGTCGTTATCTAGCTGGTTGGGGAGAGTTACCGGCTGTTGTCGAGGAGCAATCTTGGATAGAGGTCTATCTTCGAGCGCGGCGATCTAATAGAGCAACCCCAGAGACGATGACCCTGTGGGCGTCGCTTTTGGGGAAAACAAGTGATTACCAAGAAATTAGGCGCGAATGGCTGAAGATGCTTGCAAATGGGTGGTTTGAACTTGCCGATTATGAAAAGGCAGAGAGCGTTTACAAAGATATTGCAGCAGATTCGACTGGAGAAGCGCGTCTATTGGCGGACGAACACGTTCGCCGGATGCAATATCTGAAGTCGAGTGGCATAAAGCTGTGAGGCTACGCTTTGTTGATACGACCTAAGATAAAATGAAAAATCACCTCTGCGCCAATGCGGGCAGCCCGGCCCGACGGGTCAAGGTCAGGTGCTATCTCTGCGATCTCTAGGATTCGCACTTTACGATTCCTACCAGCTGCAAACGCAAACTGACATAGCTCCCAGGGTGAAAATCCAATGACCGGTGCCGCGCTGACGCCCTCGATGTCTGAGCATGAGTCCATATCAATCGTCAAAGCAATGTAGTCGGTCTTTTTTGTCAAGGATCTAAGTTCTGCCTTGAACGCATCGATCACGTCATCATCTTTTTTTAAGGATGAAAGCTCTAAAACCTTAACACCCTGTTTACGACAATACTCAAAATGGCTTCTGGCATTTCGTCCGTCTCGCGCTCCGAATTGTAACAGATGCTCACCCTCAACAACTCCACTCTCAATAATTTGCCGAAAGGGTGTGCCAGAGTGCGGTAGATTGTTTTCTAGTTCTCGTACATCAAGGTGAGGGTCAACATTGATCACGCCAAAATCAAAATCCTTTTTACTGCGCTTCAGGCCCTCAAATGTTCCGAGTATATGCGGAGCCGCAAAATCATGACCACCACCGACGGCGATTACAGTCGCTCCCAAATGTGCCGCTGCAGTGCATGCCAGTCGCGACTGCTCGTGAGTATCAGTGATAACCTTCGCCGGAGTGATGTTGCCGGCATCGAGAAAACGCCATTTTTCAAAATTTCTACTGAGTGGCCAGGCGAATTTATAAAGTGCGTTGCGCACCGCATCAGGTCCTTTGTCAGCGCCCGGACGTCCACGGTTAAGTTTTACTCCGGTATCATCGGCAGCACCGATCAACACAAATGTTTGAGAGTGCAACGATGCCATTTCTGACAGCGTGATTTGTTCAGCCCATTCACCGAGCCGTGGGTCTCCGGTGCGTCCCTTGAAAAACAGACCGGAGGGGGCGGGGGTCATGCGGAGATTTTTTAGTTCATTGTTCAACATGGGGTGCCCAAGTCTTTAAGAGTCCGCCGAATTTATTTTCTGGCAAATGTTTTATGCTATAATATCATAGATGTAGTGGAGAGTAAGATGAATACACGATTTTATGTTTTACTACTATTTGTAATGCTGTTTGTGCCGACGGCATATGCGCAAAAAGTACGGAGCAAGCTTGTTCCGCACACGCAGGCCTACCGTCCACGTCCAGAACGAGGGTCGCACATTGATATCAAAGTGACCCCACCCGGTGCGAGAGGGTCGGATGGACGGGTTTTGGTGGAGGTGTACAATCGTGGCAAGCAGCACCTAGCGTTGATTCAGTTTGATGTGACACTGCTTAATCGCGGTGGATTTGAAATCACCGCCCCTGTCAGAGCGGACGATTTGAAGCCTAATATGTCAGGTAGCCAGTGGATCAAAATTCCGCGCGTTCGTGGTGCATTTCCATCGATTGACGAGGCGATTGCTGACAACATCAAAGCCGTTGCAACTGACGCCCGCGAAGTGAAAATTAAATCGTTCGTTGACCTCATCAAAAACTGACCGACTGACCAGTTAACTGGCTGAATGGTCAGCTGAATTTCGGCCATTATTTCGACAGTTTTAGTGTGTTTTTGACATCCCCGCGTGTGGCCCATTGGCCAAACGCTGTTGTTTTCGAGGCTTATTAAAAATAGGCATTGGCCCGGAGTTTGCTCGGTGGTAGGCAGAATCCGCGGCCAGGCCGCTTTTTGCCCAAACTATAGGAGATGTTTTTATGAAGCGATTGTTTAACGCGTGCAGTCTAATGGTTCTTGCTTCCTTGATAAATTCTTGCGGAAGCGAGCTGCGTTCTGGAGCGAAGCTAACTCATGATTCGCAACCTGCTCATATCAAGCCTGTGACTGATGTTGTTGAAATTGAAGGATCTGACGCAAATAGTTTATTTTCTGCTCTTGAAAATCTTGGCGTCCAAGATACGGATCACTTGATCGGCGCAACAAATCTCCGCATCAAAAATCTTCGTTGTGACAAAGATCTTGCTAACCCAGCTCGTAAGACCCGTTGTAATTATGATGCCGTCAATGCAGAGACTGGCAGCCTCGAGTCTTTCTCCGGGATTGTAGGAAAAGCATCTGATGACTTGTTTACCATTCTTTCGAAGCATGGTTTGAACGTTAATGCTGGAATCAATCCAAACTATCGTGCTGTTGCAGCTTCGGTGTTAACCTGCTCAATGCCCGTCATCCCTAATCCAGTAGCTTTCTGCGTTGTAGAAAGACTCTAAAATCTAAGCTTGGGCCAGCTAATCGACTCCGCGAATAAAGGCGGTCGGTTGGCTGGCCCTTGTTGTCATTTTACATTTAAAAATTTTAGTAACGCGTCGATTTCATCTTTTCTATCACTGGCAAAGGCTTGCGTGTGCTTGTTGCCATCAAATGAGCGCAAGGTGATTTGATCAGATGGCAGTTTCTGGTAAAGACTTTCACCTGCAGCATAGGGGACTACTGGGTCACGACGATCATGGTAAGCCAAAATGGGTACTTTGATTTGATTGATGTAGTCCTCTGGATCTTCATCACCGCTTAGTAGAATCCAGGGCAACCATTGGAAGGGCCATGTCAGCCAGTGACGCGCTAGGACTTGCCTGGCAACGCCGCGGTAGGACGAAAATGTGCTTTCAAGTATCAAACCATCAATCTTGGCGCCGCTTTTTGCCAGAGATGTGATTGCCACAGCGCCACCGAGGCTTTGTCCGATGACAAAGCGCCTTGAGTTGGGGTACTCGCGCTGAAACCACTTGAGCATGGCAACGCCGTCCTCTACAACCCCATGCCTTGAAGGGGTTCCTGTCGAACCATCATAGCCGCGGTAATCAAATACAACGACGTCGACCCCTCGCGGGGCCAGCCATGCCACTGACAAAAAATGGGTGGATCGATTTTCGGCGTTACCGTGAAACTGTATGATCGCTGTTTTGTGTTTTGGTGGATTTTCAGCTGGGATCTTCCATGCCTGTAACTGGACTCCGTCCGAACTTGGAACAGTCGTCTCCAAGTATTCAAGATCGATTTTTTTTGGCGTCAAATAAATATTCGCGTGGGGATGGTAAAAAAGATGGTTGCAACTTGTCACGACGAAAACAGTGATGGTCATGACAAAGGCCTCCCAGGAGGCCTTTGGTGTCACGCGATTATTTTTTCTCGTGCGTTTTTTGATCATTTAAAGCAATTCAAAGATGCCTGCGGCACCCATGCCGGTTCCGATACACATGGAGACCATACCCCATTTTTGTTTATCTCGCTTCATGCCATGGAGAAGCGTAGCAGTCAGTTTTGCTCCTGTCGCTCCTAGTGGATGGCCGAGCGCAATCGCGCCACCGGTGACATTTATTCGCTCGGGGTCGAGTTGAAGATTTCTAACCACAGCCAAAGCTTGGGCGGCAAATGCTTCGTTCAATTCAATTCGCTCAATTTTGTCTGGAGATATTCCTGCTAGCTTACACGCTTTTGGAATCGCAGCTATTGGTCCAATGCCCATGACGCGCGGAGGAACTCCTGCGACCGAGAATCCCGCAAAACGGGCCATTGGTTTTAGATTGTGCTTTTTGACAAAATCTTCGCTGCAAACAAAACACATCGCCGCTCCATCACTCATCTGAGAGCTGTTACCAGCCGTCACCGTGCCTCCGGCTTGAAGAAATGCAGGCCGAAGTTTTGCCAGGGCGTCAATGGTTGTGTCGGCACGTGGTCCTTCATCAGTATCGACCATTTGCTCGCGTATATCGACTTTCCCACCGTCTTTGGGTAATCGTGACACGGCCTTAATCGGAATGATTTCGTCTTTAAATAGACCCTTCTCAATGGCCTTGCACGCCTTTTGGTGGCTATCAAAGGCAAATTTATCCTGATCAGCCCTGGAAACTTTGAAATCAACGGAAACGTTTTCGGCTGTCATACCCATTCCAAGGTAAGCCGCAGGGTGCAAATCATTCATTTGACGGCTTCCAACGACCTTATGACCCATCATGGGTATCAGTGACATGCTCTCCGTTCCGCCGGCTAAAATGCAATCAGCTTGCCCGGCCATCACACGATCGGCAGCCATGGCAATTGTTTGCAGGCCCGACGAACAAAATCTATTCACCGTGACTCCTGATACCGACTCTGGAAGTCCTGATAGCAAAACGATAAATCGTGCGACGTTCATCCCTTGTTCTGCCTCTGGCATGGCGCAGCCCACGATAACATCCTCGATCAGTGCAGGATCAAACTTTGGCGTCCGTTCGAGGATGCCTTTGATGACATCTGCACAAAGATCGTCTGGGCGCTTGGCTTTGAAGCCGCCACGGAAAGCTTTGCCAACGGCACTTCGGTAAGGAGAAACAATATATGCTGCTTTCGCTGTCATGGGCTGATACCTCGTTGGTTCGTTAAAAGATCTTAGTTGCGCAGTGGGCTGCCTGTCTTGAGCATGTGTTCAATGCGAGCTTGGGTTTTTTCTGTTTGGCAAAGTTCAACAAACGCTTCGCGCTCAAGATCAAGCAGATACTGCTCAGAAACCGCCATTCCGCCATCAATCTCGCCGCCGCAAAGGACTCGTGCAATGCGTTCTGCAATAAATGCATCGTGTTTAGATACCTGCTTTTGCTCTAGCATGTTGTATAGCATCATGCGGAAGGTCTGTACGCCAGGGTCTCCAACAACCTTGATCTCAGTGCGTGGCGTTGGCGGGACATATCCACATTGAACCATATGCAGTGCTTGTGCTTTCGCACGCGCGACCACATGCTCGCGTGATAGAGAGATCGTGGACGATTGAGGCATAAGTCCCATTTCAATCGCTTCGTGCGCAGATGTTGAGGTTCTTGCCATGCCAATGAGCAAGAATGCCCGCTGCAAGAACTGCATGGGATCTGGACGCTCTGCCACCGTCATCAGATCGTAACAGCGAAGAGCGAGCTCCTTTGTGCCGCCCCCAGCCGGTAACAGGCCAACACCGATTTCTACGAGACCAGCATATGTTTCGCCAGCAAGCACGCGGTGCGCACAGTGCAGTGTTGTCTCGCAGCCGCCGCCGAGAGCAAGTCCGTGAACCCCAGCTACGACCGGGAACGGTGCAAACTTGATCATTTGCATGGCGCCTTGGAATGTGCGTATGAATTTGTCCAGGGTTGGCCAGTCTTTTTTGCCAATGACCTCAAGAATCTCCTTGAGATTGGCACCTGCTGAGAATGCATCTCCCTCATTGCCAATGACCATTGCATCGAATGACTCTGATACTTTTGGTACCGACTTCAGCATAAACTCAACAATGCTGCTGTCGAGTGCATTCATTTTACTATGAAAGGTTAGGCATGCCACGCCGTCGCCAATGTCGACAAGTGATGCGTTTTTCGTACTCATCACAACCCGTTTGTCAGCATCAGTCTGGAATTTAGGTAATCTGAACTTGTGATTTTCCAATGGGATTTTCGGACGCGCTGGTTTTTGGCTAAAGAATTGGTCCGATGGACCGCTTAGTGTCCAATCCATGGTTCCTGGAGCTACATCATAAAATTTGATACCTGGTTTGCACCATGATGGAAGCTTAACGCCTTCGTCCTGCATGCGCTTCAGGACTTTGTCATACCCGAGTCCTTGCCATAGTTCAAAGGGACCCATCTCCCAGTTAAATCCCCATTTAAGACCTTCGTCGATGGGCTTGGGGATTCCTCCTGCGATGTCATCCATCAGTAAAGCCGAGTAGCTGAAAGTGTCACGTAGAATATGCCACACAAATTGGGCATAGGGGTCTTTCTGTTCGAGAACAATCGAGAGTCGTTTGATTAAATCTGGCTCTTTAGCCGTTTGGGCGCCCCATGGCACATCGGCTGGAGCTTGGCTGACATAGTCTCCAGTGGAAGGGCGCAGGGCCAGAATCACAGTTTTCCCGGCCGCGTCCTTATCTTTCTTGTAACAGCCAACATTGTTTGATTTTTGACCGAGTCGACCTGCTGCAATGAGATCGTCAATCCATTTTGGCATCTTGAACCATTCACGGTAAGGGTCATTTGGCACTCGCTCAAATGTATTTTTCGAGACATGTGCAAACGTATCCAGACCCACAACATCCATTGTTCTGAATGTTGCTGAGGAGGGGCGTCCCATCAACTTCCCGGTGAGGGCGTCAACCGTCTCAATATTCAAATCGAATTTTGCCATCGCTTGGAGCGTTGCCTGGTTGACAAAGACTCCGATGCGATTAGCTATAAAGTTGACAGTATCAAAGGCGTGCACGACACCCTTGCCTAGCGTTTCCTCTGACCATTTACTGAAATCGGCAACCAAATCTTTTCTTGTCAACCCATGTGGAATGATCTCTAGAAGCTTCATGTAACGTGGTGGATTGAAGAAGTGCGTGCCAAAAAAGTTCGTGACAAATTGTTCAGGCATGTCTTTAGCAATGTCTTCCAGTTTGATGCCCGATGTGTTTGTGGTAATGGGAATTCCTGGTTTTGCGTACTCCATCACGCGGGCAAAAAGTTTCTGTTTGATATCAAGTTTTTCAATCACCGCCTCTAGCACCCAGTCGCATTCGCGCAAGACTGCCATGTCGTCATCAAAATTTCCTGGGATGATCCCTGATAGAACTGCAGGCGTGAAAAGAGGGGAAGGCTTCAGGCTTTTTAGATTTTCGATAGCCAGAATGCTTCGTGCTGAGCGGATATTTTTCCCAACCACCTTTGCTTCTTTCGGATCTTTCGGAGGTTCCTGGCTCGCGAGATCGAGCAGATGGACGCGAATGCCTGCTGCGGATAGAAGAGCAGCTATTTGAGCGCCCATCACTCCGGAACCAAGGACGGCAGCGCGGCGAATTTTTAATCGTTGAGACATTGTACATTTCCTCCTCAGCGGATTTTGCTCGGGACAGCACAGGAGTAAAATCGTAAATGTTTTTTGCTATTTGGGCAATTGTGGTAAATTATAAGAAGTGAACCGGTCTCCCATCAGAAAAAGGGGTTGCTCATGAGTGAGTTAAGAAACGCGCAGTGGACTCTGGATGCCATTGAAAACGGCACCGCCAATGCCGCTACAATTTATAAAACAGCGTCTGAGCTTGATCCTGTAACCGTGTATTTCATCTTTCGCTATATTCGCGAGATTTACACTCCAAATAACCCTGCAGCAACCGGCGTTATGGAGCGGATGGTTGAGCTAACGAAGACATACGACGACTTGGTGAAAATGGCAAAAAAAGCCGAAAAAGATCCAATTCGGGAGTGGTTTGATGACACGTACCGGGTCAAAGAGTTTCAAGGCCGCTCTCACGAACTGATGGAGCTTATCGTCGAGAAGATCGAAGGCTAATAGTTTTATCTCCACATATGTTAAAATAAGAGAAGATTGGATGCCTTTTCCATGTTTGGAGGTATGCGATGAAAGTCTTTTTTTCGTCTCTGATGATTGCTGGTTTTGCTGTGTTGTCAGGCTGTCAGTCCGTGAGCGGTTTTTCCGTCTTGGGGAATGAGGGGGGCAGCCAACCGATCAGTGAGCAAGAGGCTTACGACATGCAGAAGGCGGTTAATCGTTGCCATCGATCCGGTGGTACCCGCGTTGTTAAGATTCGCGGAGATCTTCGCTGCTATTGATAAATTTAAAACTCATTTCTGATTAAAGTCGGTTTGCGATTCCGACTCTTGTGAGTATGTCTGACGCAATCACAGCGTCATCTCCAACATCTTGTGCAGCCATCCACGCCGCTCTTGCCAGCAGGGTGTAGCCTCTTGCTGCCGCGAAGTTGAGTGAACATCCCGCCGCGAGGTGGGCTCCAATGATGCCTGCCAGCAAATCTCCAGAGCCTGCTCTCGACAACGCGGAGGTTCCTGATAGACAGATGATCGGAGACGATTTTTTCGGTGACATAATCACTGGAGCGGCATTCTTGTATATGATGTGCGCTCCCAACGCCTGGGTCATGTGATTTGCAGCAATAACACCGGCAGGTGTTAACGGCGGAAGCGTCGGAGCATCGCCTAGTTTAAGCCACTCGCCATGATGGGGTGTCAAAATAAAATGCTCGTGCGGCAATGAACCCTGTTTCGCAATTAGTGCGGTGATATTGTGGAGTGCTCCGGCGTCCAGGATGACTTTCCCTCCAATAGACGCAAAATCCCGCAGTACCGTAAACGACGCAAGATCCAGACACTGTCGCATCCAGCCAGGGCCAACAATCACAGCTGCCACGCGCCTTTCATCAATAAAACGTCTTAAACGCTCCGGGTCAATATTGGCGCCATCAAAAAAGTTTTCGACGGTCAGCTCAACAGGAATAGGCATGTCGACTGGGGCTTGCCCACGAGGTACGGCAATGGAGCACCAGCCAGCACCACTGCGCAGTGCCGCAAGTCCTGCCATAATCGGTGCACCTAATTTTCCCTCTGAGCCGCCGATGACCAAAACGTGACCGCGGTCGTATTTGTGAGCGTTCTTGGGTAGCTGTTGCCATGGATCAGCTTGCAAGACTGACTGAGGATCAACCTCTCGCCAAACCGCCTGTTTTGAAACAAGTGAGCGTTCGATGGCGGCTTTGGGAAAGCCAATATCGGCGACGGTAACATGCCCGCAGAGGGCAGCTCCAGGCATTAGACGATGAATGGGGCGAGACGATCCGAAGGTTACAGTTTCATGGGCTTTTAGAAGTGCTGACATCACCGAACCATCATCAACAGAAAGTCCTGATGGAGTATCGACAGCGATCACAGTCGCACCCGCAATGGTCGCAGCCTCCGAGAGGATTCCTGACATAACCCCACTGGAGGGTGGGCGAAATCCGAGACCTGAGATAGCATCGATGATAATGGGTTTTGAAAGACGCAGGGCTGTGAGAGTTCCGGGTTGCCAGGGCGTTATGATAAGCCCCATTTCCTCGACGGTACTCTGTTGCTGGAGGAAAAGTGGTGATGGCTTTTTGCCAACCTCGCTAGCGACAACGATCGTGACGCTGCATCCCTGATCATGCAGATATCTGGCAGCGACCAGTCCATCGCCGCCATTATTTCCTGGACCACAAATAACAAGCACTGGATGAGATCCTGCTCCGCGATCAACGGCAGCCTTCGCCACTGCGCGACCAGCCGACTCCATGAGTGCCGCTGGTGCCAAATGGAACTGTTCGCAGGATATTTGATCAATGGTGGACGCAAGCTCTCGGTCCCAAACACACCTCGTCCACAAGGATTCCCCTGGTTCGGTGAAATACTGTGGGCGATGATTGTGCTTCATGACTCGAGGACCTTGCCTCCTGATTTTTCAATCACATGCACAAATTTAGATTTGACTTCATCTTTAAACGCCTTGTGCGCAAAGGCAATTTTTTCAACAGCCAAAGTAAAAATCAAATCGTTACCTTGCTCAGAGCGATCAAACTGAAGAGTTGATGTTCCTAATTTTGATATTTTCACGACAAGGCTCCCACCTTCTTCGTGAACAGAAACAATCTGTCCAAGTGCGCGGCCGTCCATGGTCTTTTGCAGTGCTGCGATGATCTCGCTGTTTGGTTGCTTTGCGAACTTAATTTTCATTGATTCGAAATCCTTTCCTCAAATCGGCTTTCAGATTACGTCGATTGCGACGCTTCAAGCAATTGAATGAACGTGTGTTTAATGAGCTGGTCTGCGGAGCACTCAGTAGATCCCCTCATCCATGTTGGATGGCCAAACATATCGATCACCGGGTTGAGACGTGCAAGAGGCAGCTCAACCGATTGGAAGTTTCGAGTTTTAAGAAGGCTGATGTCCAGATATTGTCCATTTCTTGCAAATTTTATTTGCGCAGAACCGTGGAGCAACGACAATAGCAAGGGTGACTTGGAGGCTCCCGATAGCACTCGGATTGGGGATGACGCGTGGTTGTTGTAGGTTTCCACCGCCTGGGTGATGTCTTCGATTAGAGCTCCAAACGGAGCGTCGCCTGCAAAGCTAGCGTCCGCTGGAATCCATTGACCGTTTTGGTACTTTGCCCGAGCCAAATTTTTAATCCATGAGCTATCAGACTGCATGTTTGAACTCCGTGACGGGTTAAAACAAGAACAATAACGAACCAACCAAATCAGTTTTTTCCGAGTAGTCTGAAGTCGCCGCTTTAAAAGCCTCGACTCGTTCAGGTTGGTGGACAGTCCAGGTTGCCTTTGACCTTGTATGCTTTGCAGAAACTGCAAGCCAGGGTAGCGGCATAGCTCCAATTTTAGCGATACCGATCAGCGTCTGTCCATCAGCAGATGCACTGCCCACCGAGCTGAGGCCTCGTGCAATATAGTTGGTCTGCTGTTCAATCGTACCGGATAAAGAGATATCAAATCCAAGTGGAAACTTTTGTTTTGCAAGCAGAGAGCCACTAACCGATGAGTCTGGGCCTGGTAACACGGGTAATTTGTAGTCGTAGGCAACGTATTTTGCCCCAAGCCGGAAAGAGGTCGATGATGGTAACGACACCGTGACGGAGTTATCGGAGATCATCTGTGCGGTAACTGGCTCAGTTTCGCTATCGACAATCAGATCATAGGTTCCAAGAATTTCCACGATCCACGTTGTCGGAGCATTTTTCATCCAGCCTAATCGACCCGTTGCACCGCGCGTTCCGTAGCGCTGGCCGCGCTGGAAGTTTGGATAGGAGAAGCCTAGGTGACCGTCAACACCGAGCCACCAGTCAGAAGGCAGCGGTGTTTCAATCCACACTGCTCCATTAACATCACCTGAGGTCGATGTCGTTTTTGGCATTCGCTCGGTGAGGTTGTGCACAATGTCACGACTGTCTTCGTATGCGACCAAACGATCCTTCACCCCTTCCGTTGTCACACTCGATGCAGCCAGGTAAAGTTGCAGCCCAATCGCAGCTCTGCGATCCCCGTCCCACTTTGATCCAATGGGTACTACGGGACCATGCATGAACTCAAAAATTCCAATTTGGCTTTGATAGTCTTTTCGCGAATAGCCATGTAGGTCTGATGACTGATTCGTCTGCAGATAGCTAATGCTGACCAGGCGGTCCACGCTAAAAAAACCGGCATGCGAGTATTTTTCGGGAGCTGGTGGCGCGGCTGGTGTGGGAGCAGCGGGCTGACCTGCAGGCTGTTTACCTTGAGTCTTGGAAGGGTCGTTTGCCATACGCTGTTTTTCTTCTGCGGCGGCACGTTCAAGATCAGATTTTTCCTGCAACTGGCGAAGCGATGTCACGTGTTTTTGATAGAGATTTTTACTGCGGGCGAGCTTGTCTGGAAGCACCACAGCCTTGTCCAGCATTTCCTCTGCATCAGCGTATTTCTTCAAGCGGATGGCACACATGGCGCCGTAATAGTTTGCAAGATCGTAAAGTGGGTGGTCCACAGGGACTCTCTTGAATGCGAACAAAGCATTATCAAAGCGGTTTTGCACGTAGAATGCATAGCCGTATTCATAGGACGTTTCGGGGTCAAGGTACTGAGGATTGATGCGAGCAAATAGATTGTAGCTCTCGGGAATGCGATCAAGTTTATACAGGGTCTTGGCATACTGAATGATCGTCGGTTCGTGAGCTGGATACGATCTGTGTATCCGGTCAAAAGCCACTAAAGCGTCTGCAAACTTACCTGCGTCATAAAGCTTCATTGCAAGAGCAAATTGGGCCACAACGCCTTTTGGCGTTTTTTTGGAAAGTTGCGGTTGCCTGCTGTTCTGTGATTTCACAGAGGGCTTTGAGGTCTGCGAGCGCGTTGGCGACTTTTTAGATGTCTTCGATTCCGCGACTGCGACAAATGAAAGGTTGAAAAGTATGGAAGCTGAGACAATGCGCGCGATCCCTGCACGAGTCATAGTGGCACCCTGAACTTAAAAACTAAGGTATTAGTAAATAAAATTTTCTCTGTGAAAATTGTAGCTTGAAGTCACTGTCTTAACAATCAGTTCTCTTAAACCAGGCGCGATCCTTCAGGAAGGGGAATGCCAGCGTCATTTTTTGGCAAAGCATCAGCCTTGTGTTGTCAGTCAGATCAACACCGGCCTGGCTAAATTCTTTTTCAACCGCGACCTCAAGTGACCTGGCAGCAAGATCAACCTCTAAGGCTGGTTTTGCCTCAACTTCGGGCAAGCTGCGATTTAAATGGTCGAGCCAGGTGACGGTCAAATGAGCGAGCGCGCGCCCCGGTTCCCGATCGTAAACAGGAGTGGTTTTTGCAAACTCATGTAGCCAGTGTGCCAAGATCGTGCCTATGCCGTGCGCTGACTGCGGTAGGACGCCTTGACAGTTCGTGTGTTCGTCTTTTGTTGACTGTGAGGATGTCGCACCCAAGCGGCTAATCAAGGCTTCGTCAATTATTTTTGCGACGCCGTTGGTAAAGGCCCACTCCGATGGGTCGCGGTCTTGTCCGACGCAAGGTATGCCTTTTAAGGTTTCGCTCGAAGCGTTTTGACTTGCAAATGCGAGGGAGTCGGCAAAAGCCTCGCTAGCCGCGAGTCTGATAGTCGAAACCTGTTTGCCGAAGCGGTCCATACCAAGTTTTCTTTCGACATGATGAGAAAACTCGTGAGCTAAAACAAATTCAGACTCCCATAAATAAATTCCATCTTGATGTCTCGTGGACTTTGGAAATACTGCAATAAATGGTGCCGTTGCCGGGCTTTCGGGAAAATATGCGAGATTTTCAGTCACGTGGGTCAGATAGTGTCCCTTGTCACCATTGTGAAACCAGGGGGACCACCGTGTATCAAAGCGTGGCATCGCCAAAATTTCAAGCGGTGCGATGGCTTTGATCTCAGGAATAAAATCTTCCAGAGTCTGTGCCGATTTTTCTACGGCCACAGCAGCTGCAAGTCCCACATGTTCAAGACTTTTACGAGGGGGAGTTGAATCGGCCGAGCAAATCTTCAGTGGTTGCCCGCGCTCCGTAACAAACCATCCAGCTGGATGGTCACGCTGGTCCCGGCACTCCGGAGGTGACGCCTTCGTGGCATCACATTGTCTTTCAAATAGAGAATTCACGGTGACCTGAGAAATGTGCGGGCCATTCAAGGATGCTCCACTTAGCTGGAGCGACTTGAGATCAATCTCACGGTCCTTGACTTCGCCGTCGTGCCAAAGTTGTAGTTTGACACTGTTCAATTTATCGGGGGCTGAAGTCTCAGAGGCCTGACATCGCTCGTCGCCAAACGGGTATATCTCGGGCTGCTGCCCTTCAAGAACCGTTAGAGGGAGGAAGGTTTCCTCAGGATTGGTCACGCTCGTCCGCTGACGGCCGCAGCCCAAAAGGGTGAGGAGGGCCATGAACAGGGCCAAACTGGCTGTTTTTATTTCAAACATTCAAACTTTTCCGTCAAAAAAACGTTGCTATCTTATCCTTGACGGACTAAAAAGCATGGGCAATTGCCCTATATTTAGGCATTGACGCACACTAACTCGATCACGTAATAATAGCCACTCGTTTTTAAGCCTAACGCCCAGGAGCACCTATGGCCCGCGTATCCATCGAAGATTGCCTAGAATATATGGAAAACCGTTTTGCCCTCGTGGCCGTTGCTGCGGATCGTGCTCGCCAATTGATGGCAGGACAAGTTCCCACTGTACGCACGAAAAATAAAGAAGGCGTAACAGCTCTTCGCGAGATTGCAGATGGCAACATCGAGAGCGATCGTCCCGTTCAAAATAACGTCGGAGAAGAGTGATTCTTCCGAAGCGTTGTGACCTGAATGGCTAGTGGTACTGTCACTGGCGGCTACGCGGAAAAGATATGTAATAAAAACCCCGGTCTTGCCGGGGTTTTTTATTCGGCTGCCATGGCGGCAGGCCCTAGAATCATGAATGTCAGGCATTTCTCAGCCACCATCTCTTTGGTGACATAACGATCATCAAACCAAAACTGACGCGCCAGCTCATCATAGATCTCGTCTGCAATGTGAATCGCAACGAAATCGAGCATGGTCTCTCGCATTTCAACATAATCCCAAATTAAATCGGGATGAGCGGCCGCCGCACTGTTTTGCTGCTCTGCGAGCCTTAATATGTCGCCCCCCGCGTCAGCTGGAACTCTTGCGCGAATGAAGTGGTCAAGTCTTGACCGGTAGCGCTTCATGTAGCTGCGCTGCTGTTTCTGTTTAAATGTATCAAGCCTTACGATGCTCATAGCCGTTCAGTACCGCATGCGGCACGCCTCCTGTTTGTTGGAGGGCTTGGAGGCCTTCTCCCCCAAGCTCTTTAAAGACATTCGGAATTCCAATTGAATTCTTTACTTTTTTTTAGCACCCCCCTCAAAAATAGCCGTTTTAGGTAGGTAAAAAGTGCCCGGGGAAATGGGCAAAATATTCATAATTTCAGATACTTGAAGCGAGTTTTGGGGTCGGTTATGATGAAGAATGGAAGAACCTGTAATTTCAGGCGGGGGCGTCTCTAATGGCTTTTCGAGTAGGTGACACAGTATTTTCGCCGTCCGGCTCACCATCGGTTGTCGTAGGCCGGGATGAGGCTAAATCGACGTTGAAAGTCGATCAGGATTTTAAGGCGTTTCAAGTGGCTACCCGACACGGTCTGATTAATGGCTTGGCCCCTGAATCTCGTGAGCAGTTCAATGCGATCATGGATGAAGTGATGAGCGACAGCGACAATTCTGAACGCGTTGGATTTTTGCAATCCAAGATTGAGGAGCTGAAGGTGGATCCAAAAAACACCAAGCTCGTTCAATATCTCGAAGGTGAGGTGCGTCATTTGATGAACATCAAGGGCATCAAGCCGAGATTTTATAACACTGAAGAGGGGAAAGTACGCTGACGCCATGGATGGTGACGCGTGAGTTTGATTTGTTTGCAATGAAAGTTTTAAAACATCAGGGAGGGTACAATGGGTCCGGTAAAAAATGTAAACATTGGGGATATCGTGTCCCGCTCAGGAAACTACACTGAGCCTGGCGTCGTGGTTGAGCGTCGTGTCGACGGAACCGTTTTGGTAGATACTGAGCCCAACACGGTCAGTCAATATCACCGTTACACCAACACCACGGGGTTATCGGAAGAGGAAAAAAATCAATTTAACGGCATTCTCGATCAGATCTATCAAAAGACCAATGACATTGAGCGGATCAATGACATTCAAAATGAGATCGACAAATTGAGAATGAATCCAGATAGCCAAAACGTCGTTCGTTATTTGCGTAATCAGCAGGCCTTCCTGATCAGAGAAGCGCGTGGGTTGCCGCGGATGTATCAAACCGACGACCGTCACGTGAAGGGATAAGGCTTCGTCCTACGAAGTAGCACTTAGATTCCGTGATCATTCCAAAATTGGTGCCTACTGAATTAAGTCTTTAATCCATCTGAGCTTGCTTGACTCCCTGAGTGAGCTCACGGTGGATTTTTATCTTTTGTGCGATTCTGGAGCCCTCCAATAGTGATCCGGCAACTCATAGCATTCAAGCATGAAGCGGTGGGATTCTCCTGAGGGCATCTTGATATCGAGAAATCCGGGCAGCACGGTTCCGTTGTATCCCGTCTCGACGCCTTGATCGGAAATGCCAAACCAGTTCAACTCCTGCCCCTCGATCGGGCTTGCCGTGATTTTATACAAATCCCAGCTTGAAGGCTCGGGTGTCAAAACATTTTTACCGAGTGCTGGTATGTGGAGCCATCGATCCGTGAATCCCAGCACGACTGTTACTTGCATTGAGATCAGGCCATCGGTGCGGTCTTTCCTGAAATCGACTTTCGTGAATGGACCTGCCTCTGACGAAAGACATCGAGTCATGTATGGTTGTGATAACTTTAGTTGCGACGCGGCGTGCGTCACTTTGGGCACAATTAGCGCAAGCATGCTCATTAAAAGTCTAGTGTTTATGAATTTGCACATGATGACCTCCTTGTGGCCTGGGGTCATGCCTAGCAAATTTTTGAAATCAGGTCATTGCGTGAAAAATTTCCACACTCAAGACGAAATCGCACAGCTTCCAGATTCATTATGATCACCAGCCAGAAAATGGGTGATGGGCTGGATAGACTCACCGCAGTAATTTGTTTAGTCGAGTTGTGCGGGGTCAAAGTGATCCCTTAAAAATTCGAAAAGGAGAATATGATGAGAATTAAAACTATGTTGGGAGTTCTTGGAGCGATGATCGCGGTGAATTCGTCAGTTGTGCTTGCTGATCAAGGCGGGGATGATGAGCAGTTGCAGGGCGAGAAAGTTAGGATACACTGTCAGTCGGACGGAGATACTTCGTCTACGCTCGGTCAAGGTCAAGTCGATTTAGAAGCCGATCTCAAATTTACACTTAAAGTCAGGCAAGATGGACTGCGCGTCATTGAGAAATTCAGAGGCAATATCTCTCTGGATGCAGAACAGGCCGTATCGCAAACGATTGTTGCTCGCTTCGAAGACGAGGGAGCTCTAGAGAATGTTGATTTTCACCCGCGTGTTTACAAAGGCTTCTCACAGTTTCG
>JBIIGV010000171.1:0-5174 GCA_044236265.1 Oligoflexales bacterium | reverse complement strand
ACCCTTTGGGCTCTTTTGGAGGAACCACGTTATGAAGTCCATGTTAAAGGGTATCGCCCCTTGCGCGACGCTACTTTTGATCGGTTGCGGAGATCTTTCAATGCCAGACGCAGGCTCGTCCATTCGCCGAACATCGGCCGATAGGAATCGTGTACCTGCCTCGAATGAATTAGAGTTTGATCTCGCAAAATGTGGTTTTGACTTAACGAAGCCAACAGAGACGATTTCATCGCGTCGAATGAGTATGGTTCCAAAAAAGATTTCCATTCCACGTTTACTGTGGACGGAGACGTATACAATATCTGGTATGTCAATCGTGGAGGAATCGCTTAGTCGATCAATTGTCACCTATTCCGCTCAGTCCACACCAGCTTCCACGCTGGATCAGGTCAACGCGCAGCTGGGTGCTCTGAGTGCAGGTTTTACTGCTGATCTCCTGAAGCTTGAAGAGCGCGCAAAAATTGGAAGCCTGCATTCAGATTGGCGCGGCGTATTTTGCTCTCTGCAGCCCGCAATTCGTCTCGAGCATGGTATGACTGACAAGGTGGCGGTGGAGTTCGATAAACCCCTGCCTATTAATCCGTTAGTTATTGCAGATGTATCGCGTCTGATGGCGGAGATGGGTTCTTCGCGTTCATGGTCTGGAATTACTGCAAAAGTTTCGGACTCGCTGAATCCGGAAATTCCGATTGGCTCAACTTGGAGTGGTCGTGTTACGTCAGGGCCCGTATCGCCTGTCGTTGATATTGAGGGGCCAGCAGGACCAATGCGGATTCAAGCTGAATTTGCTGTTAAGCTTTCCTACGACTTTGGTTCTCCTGCAGCGAATCGATCGATGGGATTGCCGAATTCCGTCACATGGTATGTCGATTCATCGACCAACATGTTTAAGCTTACCCAGATTGATTTTGGCGATGGAGCCATCGTCAATTACCTGCCTGATCGCTAAATTAATTAAAAGAAAAAGGGCCCTTCGCAGGGCCCTTAATCAACCAGCATATTCTAGCTGGATTTTCACTTTTTGAAGAAAGTCTTAAGACCGTCTTGGTTAGCTTTCATGGCTGTCTCGCCTTTTTTCCAGTTAGCTGGACAGACTTCGCCATGCTGCTCAGTGTGCTGAAGAGCTTCCAGTAAGCGAAGCATTTCGTCAACGCTGCGCCCAAGTGGAAGGTTATTAATTGTCTGCTGTTGAACAACGCCATTCTTGTCGATCAGGAATGTGCCGCGCAGTGCGACTCCGGCTTCAGGAATTAACACGTCGTAGTCACGAGAGATGGTCTTGTGGATATCGGAGACGATCGGGTAGGTCACGCCTTTGATACCGCCTTCGGTTTTCGGGGTGTTCAACCAAGCCAAGTGTGAGAACTGACTGTCGACCGATACACCAATCACTTCACAGTTATGCTTCTTGAATGCTTCAAGTTTGTCTTGGAATGCATGAAGCTCTGTAGGGCAAACAAATGTGAAATCAAGAGGGTAGAAGAACAGGACAACATACTTACCGTTAAGATCGCTTAATTTGATTTCTTTGAAATCGTTGCCATTTACAACCGCTGTCGCTTTGAAATCTGGAGCTTTTTTGCCGACTAATACGCCCATAATAGGCCTCCTTAGAGTAGAAAATTCATTGTTGGATGGATACATAAGTTTACTATCCCAGTCAACTATAATTTCCACGCCCTGCGACGCGTCGAATCTGCAATTTTTTCAGGTTGTTATCAAAGTGCTTAGGAGGCGATTTTGAGCCTAAAAAGAACAGAAGACAGTAACCTCTTTGCGGTCATGATAGAGCTGTTTGGCCGCAATGTTAAGTTGTCTGCCTGAGGCGTTGACGGTTGTTTCAAGGTAGCGAAGACAGTCCTTCGTTTCCCGATACCGCTGTTTCATGGGAAGCTTTAGATTAAAGATCGCACGTTTACAGTAGTCATGAGTAAACCAGTCAGCAATCAGAGCCGAAATTTTTGAGGGTTGCTCAACGACATCGCAGACGAGCCAATCCACCCGTTCATGCGGCCTAAATTTGAAAGCGTCCTCTCGCAAGTGTGTTACAAGACCTGACGCCATAAGTTTTTCGTCGATGGCTCCGTTGTCAACGGCAATGGTTTGAATACCTCGCTGAACAAACTGATAGGTCCAACCGCCAGGACATGCGCCCAGATCTACAGCCAACATTTGCGGCCTAAGTTCTTGCGCCATGCCAGTGGCTCCCAAAAAAACGTGAAATGCCTCCTCGAGTTTTAGAGTGCTGCGACTCGGGGCATTTGGTGGAAATCTTAGGCGCGGAATTCCCATGGTCCATGGGCTTGAATTGCCAACATCAGATAGCGAGATCGATACCTGCTGCCCCGTAAGCATCACGATATTGATGCGCGGAAGGTGTGCAGCACCTTTCCCTTTAGGGAGAAGCTTTAGTTTGTTCAAGGTGTTTTCAATAGGACGCGTTAATGCTTTGCAGAAATGGGAGAGTTCCTTCGAGGAGTCTGTATCAGGTGTTTCAAGTTGCAGAGCCGAAAAAGCATTTGACCCCGAAGACGGGAGAAGATGCTCCTGAATTGCTTGAATTATTGACGATGCGCGGTCGCCATCCGGTGGTAGGTTAATTTGCGCAGCCTGCCATAGAAGCTGTCGGGCGAATATGAGCTTCTCCAGTTTGATTTTTTGGCGAGCGACTTGCCAATCCTCATCGGGAAGTTTCACCCTGATAAATGCTGTCTCAGCAGCTGCATCGATACTGGTCGCAGAGATTTCTGCCAACTTTAGATGATCTTTGATCTCCTCTGCGGCATCAGATTCAAAGCCTTGGCGAACATGTATAAAAATCGCTTTCAAGGCTCGGCCATAAATGGATAGCGGTAGTCAACGATTGGCAAATAATTTTCTTTGATGGTGCGGTGGTTGACCCAGCGCAGCAAATTGTAGACCGATCCTGCTTTGTCGTTCGTTCCTGACGCGCGAGCGCCGCCAAAAGGCTGCTGTCCCACAACTGCACCCGTTGGTTTGTCGTTTATATAAAAATTACCTGCAGCATTCTCCAGGGCTGCAGACATCTGGTGAATCGTGTGCCTATCTTTAGCGAAGATGGCACCAGTCAGTGCATATGGTGTCGATTCGTCACAGAGTTTCAATGCTGCATCAAAGTCTTTGTCTTCATAAACGTAGATCGTGAGTACGGGGCCAAAAATTTCTTCCACCATAGTGGTGGATTTTGGGTTTGTGGTCTCTATGATTGTCGGGCGAATAAAATAACCTTTGCTGCTGTCGCACTGTCCCCCGGCGATGACCTTACAAGCCGAATCAGCCTTTGCATTGTCAATGTAGTTCTTAATTTTTTTGAACGCTCGCTCATCAATAACTGCACCGACAAAATTTGTGAAGTCCTCGGGATCTCCCATCTTGAGTTCTTCAGTCATTGCAACCAGCTTATCCTTGAGTTTTGGCCAAATGCTCCGCGGAATATAAGCGCGTGATGCTGCGGAACACTTTTGTCCCTGATACTCAAAAGCACCCCTCACCAAAGCCACGGCGAGCATATCGACGTCTGCTGAATGATGTGCAAACACAAAGTCTTTGCCGCCAGTTTCTCCAACAAGGCGCGGGTAGGACGCATATTTTGACAGGTTATTACCCACGGTTTGCCAAATGTTGTTGAATGTGTTTGTGGAACCGGTGAAATGCACACCAGCAAGATCTTTGTGGTTTAGCGCCACATTGGAAATTTCAGCAGCATCGCCCGGGATAAAGTTTATGACGCCCGCAGGTAGACCGGCCTCTTCGAGAATTTCCATCCCGATCCAGGATCCCAATACTGCAGTAGCAGCAGGCTTCCACAGGACTGAACATCCCATCAGAGCGGGTGTTGCCGCAAGATTGACTGAAATTGAGGTAAAATTAAACGGTGCTACGGCGTATACAAAACCTTCGAGACCACGGGCTGATAAGCGATTCCATGTGCCTGGTGCCGATATTGGTTGTTGACGATAAATCTGCTCTGCAAAATGGACGTTGAACCTGAAAAAATCAATAAGTTCACAAGCGGCGTCGATCTCCGCCTGGAACACGGTTTTACTTTGACCAAGCATCGTCGCAGCATTCATCCGAGCACGGTATTTTGTAGTTAATAGATCAGCGGCCTTTAGGAAGACTGCGGCCCGGTCTTCCCAGGGTAGAGACGCCCAGTGCTTTCTTGCTTTAAGGCTTGCATCGATTGCAAGCTGTGCCTCTTTGGCGCCTCCTTGAGAAAAAGTTGCCAATGTCAAAGATGTGTTATGCGGACAGTTTACTTGTCCTATTTTTGATGTGAAAACGTGCTCGCCGCCAATGACTAAAGGGATTTTGATCGGAGACGCTTTCATTTCCGTCAGGCATTTTTTTATGTCACGCTTTTCAGGTGTTCCAGGACTATACGGCTTCACTGGTTCGTTGATCGGAGTCGGTGTTGAGAATATTCCATTCGACATAAAGCCCTCGGGTTTCAGCATTTGTTGATTGAGCTCTTTTTATAGCCTTTTCAGGGGGATGTGCGCAACAAAACCTCGATGCGTCGGGCCAACTTATGACTCAGCATGCTGGTAAAGTGTGTTTCCCCGGTCAATGAGAAAGTCTGTAGGTTCAACGAGGCTATAAATTCATCAATTTTTCGATGGTTTGCGAAAAAATCGAGGCTTCCTGCCACAAGCAAAGACGGAAACGTCACTAGCTGGAGTTTTGCCAAGGGGTTTATATTTTCGATAATACGGGCAGCAACATACAGGTATGAACCTGACTCATCAGGAGCAACCCTCACAGGATAGCGGCTGCGTAAAATTGGACCTAAAGATGGATGAATTCCAAGAAATCCGTAGTCTCTTAAGGCCTGCATATATGATGGACGAAGCGGTGAGATAACTTCGGCTGCCAAAAGGTAACCAGCATTTAAATTTAAGGGTAATCCAATCATCGAAAGTGACTGAATTCGCTCTGGATTGTGTACGGCGTAATCCAGTAGAAGGGCGGCTCCAATGCTATAGCCACATAAATGAAGTCTCGGTCTTCCAACTGTTAATTGGTCAATTTGGTCGATCATGTCGGTAACCAGGTTTTTTATCGAGACTCGTCCAAAAAGGGACGTACAAGTTTTACCGTGGCCATCGAGATCGGTTGTCACAATGTTATAACCTGATTCTAAAAGATGTTGA
>JBIIGV010000057.1:0-18573 GCA_044236265.1 Oligoflexales bacterium | reverse complement strand
GTTGAAAAGGCTGGGGGTAACTTTGCTAGATTGGGCTGAGTCTGATTATATCCGACAGTTCCGAAAACGATACGCTTATCATATTTGCCGATAAGAGTTAGTTCATTCAGGTCGATGTCAGTTGCGGGGAAGGCATTCTCTGGCATGAGCAGGGCAATGGCTCGTGCTTCTGTATTGGCCAAAATGCTTGTGGCCTTGGTGAGGAGAGCGGTTGGTAAATAGGGTCGACGCTGGCCATCGATTCGCAGTCTTAGAGGGTCCTTGGTGAGCCTCTCTATGCTATCATCATCGATTTTGATAACGAAGACGTTCGGGGTTGTGGTTGTAGGTGGCATCCATTTTATGCGTATATCGAAAAAAAAGTTTTCGAGAGATTTGCGGAAGTCAGTTGTGTAAAAAAGCTGGATGATGATCGCATAGGCAACCAGAATCAAAATAAGCGTTGGATCGCGCAGATATTTTTCCGGAAGCTTCACCCAACGGCCTTGGACCTCCGAGTTAGTCGAGGGGCTGTGGCTAGATTTGCTTTCGATTTCAATTTGAGACATGGCGTCTATCCAAGGCCCATCCAGTCATGTCCCATAATTGAGAGACTTGTAACACCCCGAAATGTATTGCGATCGAAACTGACGATAAATGAGTGGGGTACTCCAGGCGTGATTTCTTTCACCACGTCGTTAAAAAACAAGATTTTCTGCTCTTGCCCACCAACATCGGCGATAATGCATGTGTGTTTTGCTTTGCCAGTAACTTTGTCATAAAAGTAGTTGACGCGTTTGACCGGAACATTAAGTCTAAACTTTGGCTCTTCGAAAGCGTGTCCAAATGGCTTTAGTTCATCCATCAAGTTCATGATTTTTAGGTTAATAAGGTGTTCCGGTAACTCACAGTCATAAGCAATCTTGCTTTCCCAAATGGCAGGATTTTTCAGGCGCTGAGCTTCGGCATAGGCATTGAGACGATCGCGAATCTCGTTTTCATTTTTTTCTTCAAACGTGAATCCTCCGGCCGCTGCGTGGCCGCCAAACTTCAGAAAGAGCTCCTTGCAAGAGGTCATGGCGTCTGTGACGTCGAAACCTTTGATGCTTCTAGCAGATCCCTTGCATAGGCCGTCTTTCCTTTGGAATAGCCAGGTCGGTCGCCAGTTTTCTTCAGTGATTTTGCTCGCGGCGATTCCCACAACTCCTGGATGCCAGTCTCCTCCCAGAAACAAAATGTGATTGTCCTGGTGTTGCGAGGCAGCTTCTCTAGCCTCATTTATTATGCCTGACTGTATTTGTCGGCGTCGCTCATTGGCCGTTCCCATAAATGCGATCAGAGGTGCGGGATCTTCATCAATAAAAGCCTTCACGACCAGATCAGCATGCTCAAGGCGACCAACAGCGTTAATCCTTGGACCTAACTTAAAGCCAATGTCTTTTTCGTCAGCGTCATCCACACTTGCAGCTGCACGCAGCTTCTCCAGAACAGGACGGCGACTGCGCATGAGGGCGTCAACGCCGTACTTGGCTAGCTTGTGATTCACGCCATTGAGGGGAACAACGTCACATATCGTCGCCATGCCCGTCAGCGCGAGGATATCCGTCCATACCGGAGCTTGGGTTGAAAGTTGTGGAAAATGCTGTGCGAGTTTTCGAAGGAGTACAAACGTAATTCCACAGCCGCAGAGTTCTTGATACATCGAATTCGGATGTGTTTTGGGATTAAGGATCAGACAGTCAGGCATTTTCTCTGGTTGGATCTTATGATGGTCCGTACAGATGAATGTTACACCTCTTTCTTTGCACCATGTGGCTTCCGTGTTTGCGGTGATTCCCGTATCCATGGTGATAATCAGATCGGCGCGCTCCGTTTCAACCAGGTGTTTAATTGCGCTCAGGTTGACGCCGTAACCTTCTTTAAATCTGCATGGGATGTAGTGAACAAAATTTTTGTAACCAATGGACTCTAAAAACCAGATCCAGGAGACGCACGACATGGTCCCGTCGACATCGTAGTCAGCGTAAAGAGCTATTCGCTTGTTGGATTCAATAGCCTCACTGATGGCGTCAAGAACGGCATGCAGTCCATGATCGCCGTAGTCCAGCTTGTCGACAGCTTCGAATCCTCGACTTTTCCGCACGATGGATGCCACGTCCGGAAATGACGAAGGTGTCTGAGTTGACTGGGAAATCCAGTGTTTGTAACGTTTGCCGTTGGTCATCTAAAGGTTATAGGATGAATGTGCTGGGGATGTAAACGCTTTACTAACTCAGCTCTTAACTTTATATATTGTTTATCGTTTTTAGATTTATAGGGGAGTTAACAATGGGCGCGCAGTGGAAACATGCCGGAAAGATGGATGCGGCGAATCGCAAGGGCAAAATCGTTGGCAAATTGGTCAAAGAGATCATGGTTGCCACAAAAATGGGCGGTCCCGATCCATCTGGTAATGCGCGTTTGCGGGCTGCTTTGGAAGATGCGCGAAAAAACTCTGTCACTAAAGATTCGATTGATCGTGCGATCAAACGCGGGTCAGGTCAGACCGATGAGAACATTACTTACTCGACGTTAACCTACGAAGGTTTTGCTCCACACAATGTGCCAGTCATAGTTGAGTGCCTGACCGAAAACAACAATCGAACGGCCGGAGATATTCGCGTTCTATTTCGTAAAGGTCAGCTTGGCAGCAGCGGGGCTGTGGCGTGGATGTTCGATCGCCTGGGTATCATTGAAGCAACGATCGCCAAGCCAGGTGTAGACATAGAAGAGGCGGCTATTGAATGCGGTGCCCAGAATATGGAAGCGATGGACTCAGAGGACGTTCCTGCCGGCAGCACGGGTGGCATTTTTTACACCGATACGTCCGATCTTGATGCAGTTAACAAAGCCTTGACCGAAAAAGGTTGGGCCGTTTCGAAGGCAGAGTTGGGTTATCTTGCAAAGAATTTGGTCGAACTTTCAGGAGATGCCCGCAAAGAAGTGGAGCAGTTCTTGGGCGACATCAATGATTATGATGATGTTCACCGCGTTTATACGGCCATTAAGTAAGTGTGGATTGATACAGTCAGCCTTGTATTTGCAGCATGCCGTCGAGCAGGCGATGTCGGCCCATTGGACCAAGATCATCCTCAAGAGCAACGACTCGGGTGTGTCCTTGACCTAAGTCACAGGCGTACTCAAGTATTAGGGCCGCGCACATACGGCAGGGCTTCAGTGATGTGTAGATTTTGCTGCCAGCCGGAAGCTTTCTAATTCCTTGTGAGCGAAGCTGCAGAAAAAGATTCACCTCAGCGTGCCGCATTTGGCAGGATGCATTCGTGTTCACGGCAATTGCTAACACAGTATCGTTATCGTCGCATATGATCGCGCTGATAGGGCGTGATCTCTGATGTTGTTTCAGTTTTTCGTTTTGTGCTGTAAGCGAGTCTTCGTTTGCAATTAGCCTAAGAATGTCCAACGCAGGGGTTTCTAAGAGTTTTGCTCCGATCAGATCCTGGCGTCTTAAGGCCTTGGTATCTGTGTTCATGGTGGCGCCGATATCGATGTATTTTGACTCGTTAAATTGATCCGTTCGAAACTCTGATACTGTCGACGCGCGTTTAGCGCAGACTTTGATGAGATTTTTTTCCCACAAAGTCATCCTGCCTGTAGTCAGGATGCGTTTACGCAGGTAGCGCAGGCGCTCTTCACCAAACGCTGTTGAGACTCCATAAATGAGACGCGTCAGTGCAGATCCGAAAATAGAGTCATCGTTGGTATCTTCTGTGGCAAAAATTAAAAGTTTCTCATCTGTTTCTAACCAAGCGGTCTGCATTTAAAACTCAAAGTCCTTTGTTATTTGTGTTCAGAAGCAAAAATGTGGGCCTTCTGTTACTGCCAAATTTTACGGATATTTTCAGCATAGATTCGCATTTTTCCAAATAGAAAACTGCCGTGTTACGTCCATCTAGTTTTATTAGATCTTCTGATGGCTCTTCCAAATCTTTGGTGAGCTGCATGATGCATGTGAAAATATTGATAGATCCCTAAACACACGAATGAAAACGTTAACACGCAAGGAGATTTCGTATGCCTAAATTTGGCGTAGCTAAGATAACGATATTTGCGCTCGCAACGCTGACCATGGTGGGCTGTGGTCGTGGAGTTAGCTCTTCGTCCGTAAAATTTAGACCCTATGATCCAGAATCTCATAACGTATTTTTGGTCATTGGTGCGCCAAATGGATTGTCTGGTGTGGCGACTGACATCCGTGAGATGACGAAAGTTCTTAATGACGCATCAAATGGTTTTAACTGGAATGTCATTAGTAACGGGAACGCTCCCAAAGACTACATTCTTCGGGAACTGACTGCTAACGCTGCCGCTGTGGGAGAGTTTGGAACGCTAGGACTTTATGTGAGTGGTCATGGCAGTAACGACGGAAAATTTATGACAGCAAATGGCATGATGAGTTATTCAGAGGTTGCTAGGGCGATTGCTGCGGGTCGTGCTCAGCCACTCAAGCGTCTTATGGCATTTAACGACTCCTGTTACTCCGGGCACTGGGTTGATGGTAACGGTTCTCTTCCGGATGATATGAAGAACCTGAATGAGCCCGCAGAGTTTTTTGCTGACCACTCACCAGAGGTGGCCCAAGCTCTTGCAGATGCTCAGGCTCAGCTTATGGCAGACCAATTGACGGGCAGTAGTGATAAGGGCCGCGCTGATAGCATAGAGCAGTTTTTGACTTTTGCAGCGTCAAAAAAGACACAAACAAGTCTCGATTACGGCCGTGAAAAGGGCGGAGCTTTTACTTGGTCTTTGCGGAAGGTGTTTTCGTCATTGAAGGCGCAGAGGCCAGAGGCAACAATGGGTGATTTGGCAACTCAGACTGTGGACGCTACGTGGCAGGACACACGCCATCACAAGCCAGTTTACAAGGCGGTTCCTACGAGTCTCTTGGAGGAAAAGATCTTTGAGTTTGCAAATAATTAATAACTTCAGATCAGCAGTTTGTATGAAAACGCCGCAAACATCTTGCGGCGTTTCTATTTTTGGATTCTATCCCATACTGTGAAGGAAAAGGGAGTCGCGGCATCTCGATGAGGCTCGACGCTGATCTGCTTAAATGCTGATTTTGGTAGCTCGGGGTATGTAGTATCGCCTTCGATTGACCGGTGAATCTGCGTCAAATAAACACGGTCAGTAAGCGATAAACTCTGCCGGTAAAGCTCCCCACCTCCAACAATAAAACACTCTGATCCCCATTCGTTCTGATGCTGTTCGCAATACTCAATCGCCTCATCGAGCGTAGCTCTAACAAGAACTCCCGCTGGCACGCCGAAGTTTGGATTTCTTGTGATGACAATCGAGAGTCGTCCAGGCAGGGCGCGACCGATTGAGTCCCAGGTTTTGCGACCCATGATCATGGCATGTCCCATAGTTGTGGCTTTAAAAAACTTAAAGTCTTCTGGAATATGCCAGGGCATTCCGCCGGCACGACCGATCACGCGGTTTTCGGCCATGGCAACGATGTGACTGATCTTCATTGTCATGATTAGATCGCAACCGGCGCTTTAATCGCAGGATGTGGGTCGTAGCCAATCAACTCAAAATCGTCGTATTTGAATCCAAATAAATCCTTAATCTCAGGATTAATTTTCATTAGTGGCTTGGACCGTGGCTCGCGTTTAAGTTGGGTCATGGCCTGCTCCATATGATTCAAGTAGAGGTGAGCATCACCCAATGTGTGTACAAACTCTCCAACTTCCAATCCTGTCACCTGAGCCATCATCATCGTAAGCAGTGCATAACTAGCAATGTTAAAGGGAACGCCGAGGAAGACATCTGCACTGCGCTGGTAAAGCTGGCATGAGAGTTTTCCTTGGGCCACGTAAAACTGAAAAAACGCATGACAGGGGGGAAGAGCCATCTGTTCGATTTCCCCAGGATTATAGGCTACGACAATGTGCCTACGGGAATCTGGGTTAGACTTAATCTGCCCAAGCACTTGCGATATCTGATCTAGAGTCGTTCCATCAGCTCGTCGCCAGGATCTCCATTGGGCTCCGTATACGCGTCCAAGATCTCCATGGTCGTCCGCCCATTCGTCCCAAATGGAAACACCGTTATCTTTGAGGTACTTCGTGTTGGTATCTCCTGCAAGAAACCATAAGAGCTCGTGGATAATTGATTTCAGGTGGCATTTCTTGGTCGTGACAAGGGGGAAGCCTTCCGAGAGATCAAAACGCATCTGGTGTCCAAAAACGCTTCTGGTTCCGGTTCCGGTGCGGTCAGATTTTTCAACGCCTTCTTCTAAGACGCGGCTGAGAAGGTTCAAGTATTGGCGCATGGGCGGCCTCCTTGTCGCTTGAAGTATGGCCTCATCTTAGCCGCATCAATCGAAGAAGATCTACAAAATTTAGCCAGACCGAGCCCTTGTGATACAAGGCTGCGGCTGGCATCAAAGAGGTAGCGTAATAGGCCGTTTTCAATGGACTATTACTGCCATTGATTGTTTGGATCGCCGACCGTGGCGGCGGCGTTTCAGTATGTCGCGACGTGCCGTCTCATATTTTAGGATATCTTCGGCATCAATGGTTTTAGGCTCATGCAGGAGATCGTCCCACGAGCGATCAAGGTAGCCGTCCGACATCGCCCCTGCGGCGGCCCTGATGCCACTCTGGCCTTTGTGGTCTCGAAGGCGTTCTTTGTGTTTTCGCAGCTGGGATTCAATGCGGTCGGCGACCTCGTCGATTTCGGCATACATGTCAGGACCGCTGTGACTGACCTCAATTTTAAAACCGTCATTGGTTAACATGGAGAAATGAATCTTTTGCATACCACGATACGAGGAGAATGTGAGTTGCGGATTAATACAGTGGCCCGAGAACGTTTTAATACGCGATTCGATTTTGTCGATGGCCATCGTCATCAGCGAGTCTGATGGATCCATTTTCTTAAATGCAAACTGAAAAAACATGACAAACCCCCTTCGTTAGCTAGTTGCAAATCGACGCCCAATGACGGGAGGTATCATATTTGGCAGAAAACAGAGATTGGGTAGATTTCGCATCTCCACGGTCCGAGATCGGTGGATTATCGATGAATTAAAATATCGCAGATCTTATTCGCAGCACCCCTGGGTATTTACAGGGCGATCGTTTTGTAGAAATTCTGCAATAGATCTGATCTCTATAATTAGTTTGGCCAATAGCTCTGGGAGTTCGCCAGGGTGTGAATGACGACATGCGCTTTCGATGGCGTCGCAGAGCTGTGCACATTGGGTTCCGCCCAACATCGCGCATGATCCTTTGATAGCGTGGGCGATTTTCAGTATGGACTCAAGATCCTGTGCGGCAATGGACTTCTGTAAATCTTCCAATCGTATTGAAGAGTGGTTAACAAACGCTTGGATCACGCTCTCTAGTTGGCCGTTTGCGGCTAACATGTTTTTTAGCTTTTGATACTCATCGCGATTGATTGTCATGACATTCCTCTCAATCTTTCTTTAAGCTTATGTTTAGTCGCTTCGCCATGCGGTAGATATTTGCACGATAAATACCAGAAAGCCTTGCAGCCTCTGACATATTGCCATTGGCTGCAGCTAGCAGATCAGTCAGGAATGTGCGCTCAAAGGCGTCGATGCTTGTCTTGTAATTGAATCCGGTCCTCTGAGGGCCTGACCTTTCTTGAGTTTGGGGCAAATTAATCACCTGGGTTGGCGGCAGCATCAGATTTATGGAAAGACGGTCGCCCGTGCCTAAGACCGTGGCGCGTTCGACCGCATTTTGCAACTCGCGGACGTTGCCTGGCCAAGGGTAAGATGCAAGAATCGATAGTTCTGATTCGAGCGGCATTTTCAAATGTTTGCCACATTTGCGGTTATAGATACCAAGAAAATGTTCGATAAGAATAGGAATGTCAGCGCTGCGCTCGCTTAAATCGGGCGCCTTAAGGGTTATAACTGCGATGCGATAATAAAGATCTTCACGAAATTTGCCATCCGCCATCATCTGGATGAGATTGCGATTCGTGGCGCAAACGATGCGAGCGCGCATTTTAACTGGCTGAGTTCCTCCAAGAGGTGTGAATTCGCACTCTTGAATCACTCGTAGCAACTTGGACTGCAGCGGCAGCGGCATTTCGCCGATTTCATCCAAGAAGATGGTTCCGCCAGCTGCAGCGTCCAAAACTCCCTGGCGATCCTGCTTGGCGTCGGTAAAGGCACCGCGCTTGACACCAAATAACTCGCTCTCTAGAAGTTGATCAGGGATAGCGCTGCAGTTGATGGCTACAAATGGTCCATTGCAGCCTGATGATTTATGGATCGCATGTGCGATCAGCTCTTTGCCAGCACCCGAGCTACCGCTGATCAAAACCGTGCTTGCGGTGGGCCCGACCTGCATGATGAGTTGCCCAAGGCTTTTCATGGCTCTGCTTGTTCCTTTTATTCCGCATTCCTCAAGAAATGTTTCGACGCGACCAATCGACTTTTGTGCTTGAAATAAAGCTTGGATTTTCGGAAGGAGTGAATCAATTGGATCAGACTTCACAAAGAAGCCAGATGCTCCATTGTGGACAGCTGCTACAGCGGACTCAATTCCACCAAACGCAGTCATAACGACGATCTTGGCATCACTGTGTTTTGCCAAGTCTTTGATGTAATCGATCGAGTTTATATTTCCGAGATTCATATCCAAAAGAATCAAATCGATCGAACGATTTTCGAAGAAGTCCCGCGATGGCAAACCAGAGAGCGGCACTGCATCAAAGCCGATACTTTTAAGAGCCGTCGAATAAATAAGGCGCGCCTCCTCAGAATCGTCGATGACAAGAGCCAATTTCCGGTTCGTAATCATATGCATGCGTGGCTTTCCTTCTGCAGTTGCGGCACTGTATCAGACTGATACAAGTGCGCTTTAGATGTTTCGTTGGCGCGCTTTTATCTGTTGTATCGATTACGGTCAAGAGAGGGAAATCCACTATATACCCAGAAAAACCTGTAGCAAAAAATCGATACAATGTTTCATTTTGATACATGGATTTGTCCCCGTTCTGGGCTTGGATTTTCTTGGCTAGGCGTCCAGTCGCTCGTCTGTCCATCCGCGAAACTTGGCATAAACGTTGCTCCCTATATGTCAGAATCAGTGCGGAAGAAGCGGGAAAGGGGCGCAACGTGACGTTATTAGTCGGTATTTTTCTGGCTTTAAGTGAGCTTCTCGTTTTTGTTAGTCGCTTTTGGGTCTTGGGAGTTGTGATTGCATTACAAAAACTTTTGGATGGGATTTCCTGATGGAGCATCCTTCAAATGATAATGAGCCTGCATTGCATGAGTCGCCTTTCGTGTCGAATCGTGCGACCAAGATGGGTGATGGCATCAGCGCTGCCGAATTACCGAAGATTTTGCTCATCGATGATGATCCCGTATTTAGATCAGTCTTGGTAAAGCTTGGTCCACTCCTTGGCCTGGATGTAGATGCAATCGAGACTCTGCTGGATTTGGATCCCTTCTCGAGAATTAATCGTTACGATGGAGCTATTGTTGACTACTATCTGGGGCAGCATGATGGACTCGATCTTGTCTCCCACTTGAGATCTTTTTTTGGATCTATACCGACGGTTCTTGTTAGTGCGGATGCCTCTGTTCTTCGGCGTTCTCAAGATCAGGAACATCCTGGCGTCCGTGATTTTGCCTCGAAAAGCATGGGCGCCGTGAAAATATTGGAGATGATGAAGCGTCTCGTAAGTCATAAAATTTCTGCTGGATGATTGAGTAAGCTAGTCTCGATTGTAGTCATGAGACTTCTTTCAGTCTTCTGATTTGACTCGGTTAGGATACTAGTCATGAGAGCCGCTTGCATAAAGATTCGCTTTTCGAAGTCTCTGAAACTGTGAGTTGGCTCCGCCAGGACACACATAATTTGAGTTTTATGTCCTGGTCTTGAAATTCGTGTGATGAGGGCTGTTGTTGGTGAAAAAACATGTGCAGATTTGAAACCGGAAGTCTTACTTTGCCCAACTGTTTTTATCTGTAAAAATTGCGACAACGGCCCAGTGTCAAACTCAAGATCTGGTAGGCGTTTCCACAGAAGTTCAAGTCGATCGGGCTTTGCGCCTGAGTGGGAGACGATTGATTTTATAGTTTGCAGAGATCCGATGGTAAGCACGGCGCTCAATGCATTGAGTGCGGTGGCTGTAATTCCCATAATACCAGCCATTTGAGCTTCTTTCTCGCTTGTGCGTTCATACAATCCCTGGAGCGCTCTTTGTGTCCAATGCTCTTTTTTTTGCTCTTGCTCGAGCACCTGCAGATCAAGCTTGGCTCGACAAAAGTTGATGGCGTGAGCAAGTTCGCTAATGCTTGGATCTGATGAGATCATCGTCAATGGGCGAGTGTCATCGAAAAATGAAAACTTATTGATCGTTTTTGGGTCACCAAGGACTATAACCTTGAGTAAGCTTTGACGCCTGATGGAGAGGATTTTTTCTGGTAGTAGTCCGGCCATCGCTTTGGTGACGTCTATGACCAAAATGGCTGGCAGTTCTGAGAAAAATTGCTCGGGATTTAGCTCGAGCTCGGATGGAGCTATGCAAGTTGCTGCTTGATCCAGGTGCACCAGTTTTTCAAGCAGTCGATTTTTCACTGTATTATTCTCGGTGGCCAATATCACAGGCGGGTACTTTGTGTTCATAACATCCTCATCGGTGCATATTTAACTTCTTTGCGGGATGCAATCGCTGTTCCATCCACAGACCATCCATTGATCGGGTAATTGTTCACTGAGGCCGGGTGGACTATAATATGACTGAGCCATCATCATCGGGGTGCCAATGTTTTTGGTGCGATCAAAATACTTTGTTATCGTCGGGGTCCTTGGCCTAAGCGATTGCCATTCTGCGCTTTCCCAGAATGCGGGCGGTATTTTAGCTGAGGGCTCCTCTGACGTTGGCGCTCCGATTTGGCCGCCCCCACCTCCCGTCATGGAGTCGTTGGCCGAGCGTCACGATCCTTTTTTTGCATCGCGACCGTCGATGGCGCTTTTTCCAACGTGGATATTTCCCTTAGGAGTTGCCTCAACGCCGGGCTCGCTGACCCCTGAGTCACGATCTTTGATCTCAGGGACGGCAGGATCAGGTAAGGGAACTACGCGTTCTCCCGCGCTTTTTGCGCCGCTGGACACGGTTTCGGAAGAGGGTACTCTGACCATTCAGCATGGGCAGGCTTCGTCACAAGGTTTGGTGTTTTGGAGTGCTGCTTTGGAAGTTCAACGCACAAGCCTGAAAAAAAGAGGCAAAAGTGCGACGTTTAGTACGGTCGTAACTGAAATGAGCGATGTGCCTTCAGGCCTGATCACGGTGGCGGCCAGGCCAAGACCTGGTCTGTGGATTGGCGCTGGTTATCAATCGCGACGTTATCTTTCGAAAACAATCAATGAAGTTATCGTTTCCGCTAAGAAAGGCTACAACGAGACCAAAGAGCAACGCGATGCAAATCAGAAATTTTTAGCGATTGAGTATCAGGGACGTTGGGCTCACGCGGCCGCGGAGGTTAGCATTGATGGTGATGATCGGCGCCCAGCCATAACCTATTCAGTCCCGATGCGTTTTGCTCTCGGTGATCAATTTTGGCTTGGTGTCGGTCTTGGACGGTCTGAGGCGGATGATCGGCTCAATAGTGAGACCGTTAAAACGACTGACTATGAAGTTAGCGCAGGTAGGCAAGGACGGCATTGGGCCTTTGAGCTAGGAGGCGGACGTCAGGCCGGAGTATTTCGATCGAGTTCCGGGACTGGCAACACCAGGTCTTCGCGTCTTTTTGCTCAAGTCGGCTGGGGTTCGATGCTGGGGTGGCGGCTTTTGGTGCGTTTAGACAGCAAGTCCTATGACTCGAAAAATAGTAATTTTATTGAAGACAAGGGTCAGGTTACTTCCGGCAATGTAGGACTGGCCTATGTTCGCTAAGTCCATGGTACGCAGGGGTTTGTCAAGCCGACGTACCTAATATAAAATAGAGAAAACCCATTCCAAGGAGTGTCCATGACGATTGAAGACCTGCGTCAAGAGATCTCAGAGCTTCGACTTGAAGTAACGCGACATCCTTTATTCTTTCGGAAATGGTCATTGCGGGATTTGCAAATTGTCATGGAACATCATGTCATTGCAGTCTGGGACTTTATGGCGCTTGCAAAAACACTCCAGCGAGGACTTACGAGTATGGACTCGCCTTGGCTGCCACCAGAGGATCCAGCGGCAGCTAGGCTTATAAATGAAATCATTGTTGCCGAGGAGAGCGATCACATCGAGTCTCTGAACTTTCTAGGTAGCCATTTTGAACTATACCTCGCGGGCATGGAAGAGGTGGGAGCAGACGTCACAGCAGTTGAACGGTTTATGGCTGGACTTGCAACAGGAACGCCTTTCTTAATTGCATTGGAGTCCAGCCGTATTCCCCCTGCAGCACAAAAGTTTACCCGTCATACCATGACGATGAGTCAGCGCTCATTACATGAGGTGGCTGCAAGTTTCCTGTTTGGTCGAGAAGACGTCATCCCCGAGATGTTTCAACGTGTGCTCCCACTTCTGCCTGAAACCGGCTGTGCTCATTTTCGCGCCTATCTCGAGCGCCATATTCAGATCGATCATGAAAATCACGCGCCTATGGCGGTTAAGTTGTTGGAAAATCTGTGTGGTCGAGGATTAAACCAAAAGCGATGGCGTGAGGCAGCTGATGCCGCAGCGGCGTCCCTGGCAGCTCGACGTCGTCTTTGGGATGATGTTCTCGTGGCGCTCGATGCATCCGCTGGGTCTGGGGCTGATGTCCCTGCACATGGCTTAGTACCAGAACTTGAGCCGTCGATGTTCCGCTTTTAAACCTTTAACGTTTATGTTAGTTGACGCCTCCCTGTTAGCGGGAGGTGCGTATGCGGTTGGGCAAACTTTATTTATTATTGGCAGCGACGCCGGTTTTACTGGTGATTGTTAGTGGCTGTGGAGCACATACTCGTCAAATCTCGCGTATAAGTAATCAGGAGACGTCTTCCGGCGTGTCTCGCCATTTGATTGGCACGATGTCATTTAACGTTTGGGACGATTTTGTTGTATCCGAGGCCGGCGTTAAGCAGGGATTAGATGGTAGCTGTCGTTTTGTTGAGCCATCCTTGAATGATGAGTCCACCCGGTGGAAACCTTTTCAGGTTTACTGGGTCATCTTCGGTGACTCATCGGAAGTTCGCAATGGAAGAACGCTTACGGGATTTTTCGGCTCACAGGATCGGGTTGATTCAAATCTAATTACCAATCTTTCCGGAGAAGCAGCCGTTGGCTTTAGCTACGTAAATCCGGCAATGTACCGGGTCATCGATATTTCCCCGGGAATTTCTGGTGCAGAAGGCGCAACACTTGAGACAACGCTTAACGTGATGGGACGCAAGGCGGTTGTACGATCTAAGACGTTTCTTTCTAATGGCCGTTGTGAGGTGTCGTCAGAGGTTTGTAACGGATCTGTGGATTGCTCAGCACCGGGCATGTTTGTAAAACTAGGTAATTTCCGCGTGACGCAAACGCTTCTCGGAATCCCAAAAGATGTCAGTATCGACCCTGAGCCGCAGTTACGCTGGCATTAAACCAGTGACTTGCTCAGTTGAGATGAGCAAGTCTTCGCAACATGGCAAATGTATAGATCCCCGTTTTGTGTCCGTCGGTGAATTGAATCGACATGGCATACTGACCGACAGATTCAATTTTCAACGGACGAACGGTTTCCGCGACCTGCTCAGGCTTCAGAATCTGCTCATGTGTCCACTCATCAATACACGTGGCGCAGGGGCATTTCCGGCGTAGTTCTACCACGTCAAAGCGCGATGATTCATTGTCGGTCCATGTGATGCCGAGGGTGCGATCATCCATTTGGCTGATTGATTTGACGCGGACTGCTGGTCCTTTGGCATTGGTAAGTGACGATTCAGGCTTCATAATGGCTGATCCATTCCTTAATTCTGACTATTCCATACGATGGAGAAGTGATTGAGAGCGTCTTTGTAGGCCTCATGGATAATCGAAACCTGCGACGCAACGGCTCCGGCAATCTCAGTGTATGACTTTGCTGCGCTCGACGCCGGGTGCGAAACGACCGCAGGCGAGCCTTGATCACTGGCTGTCGCCACGGATGGCTCCAACGGAACATCACCTAGAAAGCTGATACCAAACTCTTTGGCCACGCGTGCGCCGCCGCCATCTCGGAAGATGTGGTGCTTCTTGTCACAGCCATCACAAACAAAATAGCTCATGGTCTCAACCACACCAATAACTGGCACTTTCATGGTGTCAAACATGGCAATCGCTTTGCGCACGTCAATTAACGCGACGTCTTGAGGCGTGGTCACGACCACGGCTCCGGTGATGGGTGCGGTCTGTGAAAGGGTTAGCTGGATGTCTCCTGTCCCCGGTGGGTAATCGATGATCAAATAGTCAAGATCACCCCAGTTGACCTGGGTTAGAAATTGTTTGATGACCCCTGATACCATGGGGCCGCGCAGGATAGTGGCTTTGTCACCGCCTGCAAACAACCCGATCGACATGATTTTGACGCCGGCTGCCATGGGCGGATTGATCAGGTTGCTGTTACTTTGCATCGGCGCATCTGGTCTTGTCATGTGTGGTATTGATGGTCCATACACATCAGCATCCAAAAGACCAACTTTAGAACCGCGTGCAGCTAAAGCGTAGGCTAGGTTGACCGCAGTTGTAGATTTACCGACGCCGCCTTTACCAGACGCTACGGCAATAATGTTTTTGACCTGTCCTAAGCTGGCGGCAATGGGGCTACCGGCTGGCGTGACCTGGCCGCGCGTTGTGGCAGTCATATTTACAGAGACTGTGCCAGCGTTTGGAAGATTTTTAAGGGCCACTTCCGCCTGAGTTTTGATGCTGTCTTTAACTGGGCATGCGGGAGTTGTTAAGTTGATATCTAGCTTGATGTCGGTTCCAGAAATTACAACATTGCGAACAAAACCAAGGCTCACAATGTCTTTACCGAGATCTGGGTCCATAATGCTGGATAGTGCAGATCGCACCATATCTTCTGTGATGGAAGATGGTCGCCCAAGGATTTTCTCTTGCATGGATTTAATCAGACTCATGGATCAGTGTCCTTCATGCTCTTCAATGAAACGTTGGGCTTGAATGGCAGCCTGACAGCCCATGCCTGCGGCTGTAATAGCTTGCTTGAATGTTGGGTCTGCGATGTCACCGGCCGCAAAAACCCCAGGAGTTTTCGTGGACGTATGTTGAGTAGTCTTAATGTAGCCATGGGAGTCAATATCAACCCATGGAAGGAAGATTTCGCTATTCGGCTTGTGACCGATCGCCATGAATAGACCATCAACTTTCAGCTCTTGGGTTGCGCCAGTCTCAACATGTTTGATTACGAGTCCATTGACGCCACCTTGATCATGCAGTGGTTTTTCAATGACGTACGGTGTCATGACTTTAATTTTTGGATTGTTTAGTACGCGGTCCACCATGATTTTGGAGGCTCGAAACTCGGCGCGGCGATGGATCAGGTACACCTGAGAGCAAAGTTTAGATAGATAGTTTGCTTCTTCCATGGCGCTGTCGCCACCGCCTGTGACGGCCACGACCTTGTTACGATAAAAAAATCCGTCACACGTTGCGCAAGTGGAAAGGCCACGTCCCATGAGTTCGGCTTCCTTTGGCAAGCCAAGGGTTTTGGCAGTTGCCCCCGTGGCAATGATGACGGCTTTTGCCGTGATCTCTCCGGAGTCAGTCCAGAGCTTGAACGGACGTTTTGAGAAGTCAACCTTCGTGATGGTTTCATAAATTATTTTTGTACCGAAACGCTCTGCTTGGGAAGTCATCTCAGTCATCAATTTTGGACCCATGATCCCATGCTCAAAGCCTGGGAAATTTTCCACCTCGGTCGTAGTCGTCAACTGACCGCCATGCATTGTTCCCGCATAGATGACAGGTTTCAGGTTTGCGCGAGCGGCATAGATGGCAGCGGTGAGTCCCGCCGGTCCAGTTCCGATAATCACTACGTCTAGCATGGTCAGCTCCCAGCATCGATCGGGTTGTCAGTCTTTGTGTCGGGAAAGATCATACGAAAGACAGCTGCCAAACGAAAGCAATAACCGGCAGTAAACATAGGGAACACTCAGCATTTGATTAAATTTTATGCTGCAAGAGGGTTCAAGGGCGTGATTGTCTGACAAAGTTCCTGACATTGACCCAGAGTATGTAACCGCTTTAACCTCGATGAGGCATTCTTGCTTGGGTCCAAACAAAGTCCAAAATAGGGACAAATAATATGAGTCAACCGATCATTCATCACTATGACGTCACCATTTTGGAGCATCATTTGGATGCCTACGGGCATGTTAACCATGTGGCCTATATCGGTCTTTTTGAGCAAGCCCGCTGGGAGATGGTCCATCAGGCTGGATGTGGTTTGGAATATGTGCATCAAACGGGAGTGGGGCCAGTCGTTATTGAGATCAAAACAAAATTTCGCAAGGAACTACGACTTAGACAAAAAGTAAAAATACGCAGTCAAATGGTGCAGTGGCACTCTAAGATTGGGACCATTCGTCAAACCATTATCGACGATCAAGGTGTCGTATACTGTGATGCGCTGATCACACTCGGAATGTTTGACATGAAGCTTAGAAAACTAGTCTCGGCTGACGACAAGTGGGCGGCCGCCATGGGTGTGGAGTTTAAGTCTGACTCCCCTCAGTCTTTATAACCAGGCAAATGAGATGCCTTCGGGTGCTTAGACCACAGCACAGCCTCGTTTATAGCCTCTTTGTAATTTGACTCGAGTAAAACTTTGTCCACCACTTTTCTAAAGTAGTTAGCCCAAATAAATTGTTGGTAGTAAACCGGTTCTTCGTTAAAAGCTCCCTCCTCCTGCGCATCCTCTGCTAAGGATCGGTAGGGGTCATCTTTTAAAGCGAGTATTTTCGCTGGCAGAGAGCGGGGATCCTGGTTGCCAACGCCGTTTTCATCATAGAGCCAAACAAGTTGTTCTGACTTTAGTTTCGCCAGGAACGCGTCAATGGTCATGTTTGAGTAGTCGTGTATAACGCGCATGTAAAGTACGAGGATGGACTCCTCAGCAAGTGCACGCGATGTGTGATGACCGTCAACGATGTAGTAGACTGAATCGGGACCTTTAACTGCGGGCACAATTTTTTTCTTTAAATACTCATCAATTTGATCTGGTCTATCTTTGATTTTTCTAAGTTTTTCCCTTTTTTTCTCGACGTCTCGATACCCAACGGCAAACTGGGTAGGATGAATAGCCGTGGGCGACGTGCTGCAAATTGTTTGGACGCTTGTGTCTGGGCTGCATGGCGCAAAGCTAATACCCGTCAATGAATCATCTTTAAGGTGGCTGCGCGGATCCTTTGTTGCAGAGCACGAGGGCCCCATAGCCACAATCAGGAAGACGCTGAGACGTAGATTTTTTTTCATAACTGGGGTTCCTCAATCTTGGGCGCGCAGCCCCTGACTTGAAGGTTTGCATCCAATGCACAAACTTCGATGTCTTTGACGGTATCTTTAGGCATGTTCAGCAGTACCTGAGATTTTGTCGTTCGCGCCACTTTTGCGGGAGCATCAGATGTCGTCATCGTCACCTGATAACGAGGGGCTGTGCTTTTAGACCATTCGATCAGGATATAGGGGGTGTTCCCTTTTTTTGTCGTAGATACCTTAACATCCGAGGGGGCTAATTGACCTGGCTCTGTTTGTACGACGTCAAAAAATGTTTCTGCCCAGGCACTACTCGCTGTCACATCATCACGAATTCCGTTGGCCCGAACGCGAACTGTATAACGCCCCGGAGGAAGAGCTGGCAATCGTCGGCGTGTGCGGTCGCCCTCAAGTGTAAACTGTTTGGCAGGATTGCCAGAACTCCCAAGGATTTCAAGATCAATAGAGTCTACATCGCCTGTCGCAGACCAGTGCACCCGTTGCTCCGTTAAACTCTCTACAGGAATAGATAATCCTTCTGTCGGCTCCACAATTTTAATTTTAGGTCGTTCTAACACGGGTGCTGCTTCCGACTGCGGCTTGATGGCGCTTGGCTCCTTTGTTGCATCGACAGTCGAATCACTTGTGGCTACCTTACGAGTGGTTGAGGCGATCTTTCTGTCGGCGATACCATCGGTGGGTGCGTCACCTTTGACGTGAAATCGTCGCGAGCCGGAGATCAGTCCTCCGGTGTTTACGGACCAGCTGTATGACCCCGAGGCTAGTGTGATGTCTTCGCGGGCTTTTGATGCTTCGTGAATCGTCATCTCGCCTGTAGCTAAATTACGTACAAGAATATTGGCGTTACCCAAGGGCTTGTTGGAGTGCCAAGAAAACAACACGGCCGCGAATCCCTCTTTGGCAATGATGAATTGCTCTGGGGCGGGTGAGTTAATCCAAATAGCCGGGTCTTTCGGGTTTGATAAGAGAAATGGGGAATTTAGGGAAGATACTAATTTGGCTTCACCGCTGGAGGGAGTCGCTTTTGCCTCTCCGGCCCTCGCTTCCACGAGTGCAAATTGCTGCCCTGCTGGCCGGCTGACAATCATTTCAGCC
>JBIIGV010000056.1:0-18841 GCA_044236265.1 Oligoflexales bacterium | reverse complement strand
AAAAGGGTTACCGCCAACAAAAACCCGGTCCGATCAGGTGCAGCATGAATAGCCTTGGAATCTTAAGTAAGATCCAAAACGCCCTTCCGGCAGTCCTAGCTCTCCTTTTGGCAACAGCGTGTGGCAGTCAAGGCACGATTCCTGACTCCGTGCGCGCACGCAAGCCTGCTCAATCCCAAAATGATGGTCCACGTACTGGATCAAGCAACTCCCAAGCAGGCGAGACGCAGACGACCAGTGCGGATCCTACGATCAAGCGCTTCGCTTACGATGCAAATCAAATACGATCTGCGACGCAAAGAATGAGTGGAATTGACTTTGATTACGCGTTCGGTATTACTTCCATTCATCCAACCAGTCCAAACATACGAGTTAAACTTACAAACCCTGAACTCATAAAACTTGGATCTAATTTAGGCGTTGTGATTGCCGGTTACCCCATGAGTGAGTCCTCTAGTTTCGTTTCATCTAATACCGCCATTTCTCTCGATAGCAATGGGCTGGCAACGATTAAAGGTGAGAACTTTAAACCTGCTACAGTCTATAAATTACGCGTGCACTTTTTTGATTTGACCGTAATGGACCAGGCTCAAAGTCAGCCGAGATATCTGGGTGCGTCGACGCAGTCATACCAAATGGTCACAGACGGCGAAAATGATCCCTTAGCTTCGTCCAGAGCGCGAATTGTCATGCGCGGTTTTGGCGAAGTCCATGACTGGTCTCTTGGCCGTTATGATCGCCAGAAGGGCTATACGCAGCATTCTGGAGGTGGCTGGTGTCATGTCTTCTACAATTGGGTTATCAAAAACGATTTAAAAACTAGATCTGGAAGTCAGAATACCCACTACGATTCCAACTATTGGAGCAGCTTAAAGGCGACAATTTCAGGAAATGAGCTGCTAAGCCTCAGCCAAAAAGAAATGATTCATGGTGACTATTTCCGTGTCGGCAGTCACGCGGCTATGATTATTGCCTACGACAAATCCAGGAGCGAATTTGTCACTCTCGAAGGGAATTTTAATAATAGTGTTCAGATGTATAGGCGCCGTGCAAGCGACATGTCATGGGTCGGTCATATTACCAGGGATATGCTGCGGTGATCCATTCGCGTATAGCACCGCACATCAATCAATTGACATGTACTAGTTCTTAATCAGCTTGAGCGAATGCTTACAACCTTCTTGAAGAGACTTGTAAGTTCCCGACACGGTAAACCACATTGACCAATATGTGTGCTTATTAAAGGACTCGACGTAGAGTTCGTTAGTTCCTGCCTTCAGATGCTGACTTAGATCAAAATCAAACTTGCTAACTCGCGGACCAGGTCCACCAGCGGTACAGGCTTTCTTCTCATTCCGATTACAGCCAATCTCTTTCCCGTTAAGTTTCGTACACGGATTCCAATCATCTACCCCGTACTGGGTAATCTTAACGTCTATTTCTGTTGCATCACCGGGAAGGACAATCGCGTCGGGAATTGTCATCGTTTCGAGTTTGCATCGCCAGTTTGATCCCATCAGTTTTGCGCTGACACCAACATTCGTTGGCGGAATGGTACAAACTCCATCTGGTGAGGGCGCAGTCGTTGGTGTGCTCGATGGACCGATGGATACATTGACTTTGGCTTTGCCTGCGTCATTGGTCAAAGTTCCATTGGGATCTGAGCCTTTGGTCTCACCTGTGGTCTCCGGCAAACTTTCTACAGGTTCTCCGAGCTCGAGACCTTTTTTGCAGCCCTCGTCTCCGGGTTTGCAGTCTTGTTTCTTGAAGGCACGCTGGTTGCCGGAAAACTCTCCGTCGGCGCAAGCGGCGACCATTAAAACTACAAGCAACGAATTGAATTTGATTGAACGCATCATAGGACCCTCCGAGCCTGTCACTAAGGAGAGCGGAAGAAACAAGAGGAACCTTGAGGGAAACGTATATTATTCAATAAAATTAGATTCTTAAAGATGCGTCTTGGCATCCTGTCGAAACCATAAATATTCAAATCCGCCATGTGTCGCGAGGGGGTGGTTTTTACCCCATGTAACAGCCACGATATAATCATAAATATAATAACATTGCGGTAAGGAGCTCCCGAATGCGTTTGATCAGTCTCGGAATTGCTTTGGGTCTTCTGGAGGTCACTTTAGCATGTAAACCTCGTAGTGACGCCGGTACAAAGTTGAAACACACGTTTGGACATACGTCTGTCTCACGCACCAAGGCCCCCGAGCCTTGCAACAATTCAGGCGAGGATACACCAGAGTTTCGTTACGCGACTGCTTTGATTGACTACATTACGTCAAAAAATCCGGGCACATTTACGGGCAACCTGTCTCGCAAATATCTTTGTGTTCAAATCATGAAGACAGACGGACTAAACGCTTCAATGGAGGCCTCGAACGGTACGATGCGATTTTTCAAAAAAATCCTACATCCATTACCTGGACTTGAAAGTGACGCTGCTAAAGCAGCCACGATTGCCCATGAGCTAGCACACTTCAGCATGAGCCACCACGAGTCCAGTCGTGACAATGCACCTCCTGGATATGATCGTGCGAAGGAGGCGAAACTTAAAACCAAGGTCGAACAAGTTCGAAAAAGATTGGACGACGCAAACTTCAAGGCCATTCAAAGCTTCATTAATGCAAATAACAATGAGGTATCTAGAACTATCGATCAGGTGATCACAAACCAAGGTATGATCGACAAATTCAAGACGTCCTTTCCCAAGTACTTAATGGAAGCTCATCAACAATTTAGACAAGGACCAAGTCTCGATAGCGGTGAATCCCTATTGTTGGAGATTGATACCTGGATTGTTGAGGCTGACAAACTTGCTGCAAAAAAAGGAGGACCCATATCAGCCGACCTTGCAAAACAGATCAAGTCGGTATTATCACGCCGAGAGTTGATCAGAGACCCCGACTCCGGAATCAGTAATGATTTGGCTAAAGCCGAGCTGGATTTAGAGAGACATAGACTTCCGATTCTGCAATTTGAAGAGCAGGAGGCCGATGAAGTTGGCTTTGAATTGTACCTGCGGGCTGGGTTTGACCCAGATATTTTCCCACAGTCATTTATTCACTTAGCCAAGGCAGTGCGTGCAGATTACGAATGTGATCCGATGAATCCACTTTCACCAGAGCCATCCAGGTACCGCGAAGGAATTAGTTTTAACAAAGTGCATCCTGATATTTGCTGGCGCTATTGGGATACAAAATATATCGAACGCAGAAAACACGCTGCGGACTACAAGCCACTCATCAGCAAAAACCCGATCATTAATCTCCCCGAGATGGATAAGCTCAGGGCAGCATTAGCAAACTAAAGGATTACATCACCAGAAGACCCACCAAGGCTTTTGGGAGTCTTCATAAGATTTGACCCGCTTCTTCAGCTCGGTCTCTGAAAGATTGTAGATCCGGATCAAGCGCGTTATGAGGCTCTCTTTTTTGTCAACGTTGCTATATTCGATCACACGTCGTTGGTCAGGACTATGATTGCGGAGATCCCGCATTTTTTCCTCGTAACGGATCGCAGCAGCCTCATCACCCACGGCCATGGCTCTGATCCAAGCATTGCGTAGCGAGATTGCCTCACCGACTAGGCGAATCGCGGAGTTTTCAATGGGAAGATTTGCTAATTTGTCCTTGCTCCACGCGTAAACTTCGTCAGCTGACTTACCGTCCCAAACTTTGCCAATTTTATCAAAGTCCACGAGCTCCTTGTAAACAACCCGCGCCTTGATCGACGCCATGATGTTTGGATCTGTGAAGAAAGCTCCCGACTTAATCGCTGAGTAAATCTCAGCAGCAATTCGGGTCACATCGACGCAGGTTCGCTCAATATCCCAATTATTGGCGGCCAACTCATAAACGCAAAAAATTGGCTTATTTTCTTTTACAAACTTAACGAGGTCGGCATTTTCCTTAAACTTGGTGTCTGCCAAAATATTGGAGATAAACTGAAGCTCTTTGTCAGCTGCCTCAAAGTCCATAACAAAGTCGATATTGATGTCACCGCGGGCAGACGCCCCACGCAACGCCTGTATCTTCTGTAAAAGAAGTTTTTTGACTTCCTGCCCCATCGTGTCATCCGTCTGAATGGCTTTCACGGCTGCCGAAAGGTCACCTTTATGCTCTGCATAGATTGCGGCAAAGGTTTGTGCGAGAGCATTACCGACGGCATCCTGGTTTTCTGGGGGTGGCGGCGCCGCATCGTCCATCAGACGCGATGAACTTTGAGGGTCCCTGTGTTTACAACTGGCAAAAGTAGCCAGAGTTAGAATCAAAAGACCTGCGACCTTTGAACGCATCAGAGCCCCCTATCAACAGATTGAGTACTCTTAATAGATTAGCAGGAGACTTAGATGATTGCCAAAAACGAAGGACGCGTCAGGAAAATCCTGGTGAACGAGGAGTGCTCCCGGCCAGACTTGAACTGGCACAGCTTGTGGCCGGGGGATTTTAAATCCCCTGTGTCTACCGATTCCACCACGGGAGCGTCCGAATGTTGTATAGTATTTTCTATGGAAATGTCAAAAAACACTCATGATGATCGAGCGATGCAGAATTATGCAGCCGCCAGCACAAGGCCGGCCGTAGTTCGTTATGATGCTGACTGCTCACTGTGCCGTTCGTTGGCTGACTTTATGGCAAAACGCGTGCCATCAGATCAAATTGTCTTCGCTGCGAGTATTGAAAATAGGCCTGCAAATCTCGAAGTCGAGGTTGCTGAAGGGGGCGCCCGTAGGACTTTGGTCGGTACAGAGGCGTGGCAATGGCTATTAGAGCATCATCCAACCTTAGAGGAGATGAACTGGATTGCTCAAAAATTGGGCATGGCAGTTGTCGCCAGTCGATCCATGATGCGCGGAGCCGATGTTCTGAGACGGCTCTGTTTTCGCTGTCGAAAATAGGGCCTGCGATCGGGTTTACTGTGGAGGGCTGCCGCCCCTTAGATAACCTGACATGGGATCAATCGTTACCGAAACCTTGTCGACATAATATATTGATACTTTTAAGTTATTCTGTTTTTTTCAAGTCGTACCCGTCTCAATCCGACTGCCTCCTCAAACAGTTTGCCCCATGCTGTTATGGGCAAGGAGGTTGTCGATGAGCAGTTTTAATTTTGCAAAACTGATTGTTCTAGTGTCGATTGGAGTCACAGCGTCCTGCGGTGCCATCGATCCAAGTAAATCGTCGGGGGCTTCAGTCTCCAATGGCGATGTCGACAAGGACGGCAAGGTAGGTTCAGGAGATTTGGAAAAAATCCTGAGTGCCGGCAAGTGCCTAAAAGATGCCAGCGCTACCCGAGAGGAAGGAGACCTCAACGGAGACGGGAAATGTGACAAGGCCGATATCAGTATTCTCCTCAGTTCCATTCCAGAAAGTAAAAAACCTGGAGATGCTAACAACGATGGCGTCGTCAATTCCAAAGATGCCGACCAAGTGATGGGTGCAGGTAAGTACAAATCATCGCAGGCAGCAACCTGGGAGCAGGGTGACTTTAACGGCGACGGGTTGTTCAAAGAAGACGATCTAAAGTTGCTGCAAGCCAATTTGAGTCAAAGCGGTTTAAAACGCGTGATGGGTGATTGCACAGGAGATGGTATCGCAAACCAATCAGATATCGATAAGTTCATGCAAAACTTCAATAAGTTTTCTGGATCGGCTACCTGGGACGACTGTGACTTCAACGGAGATGGCCTCGTTGATGATTTGGAAGCCGCAGATCTCTTGGCATACGGCACATTTACCAACTCAGGAAAAAGGCAGGGAGACGCCAATGGCGACGGCAAAGTTAACAACGCCGACGTCGTGCAAGTGTTGGCAGCTGGTAAAATGGACACCGGCGCCGCAGCATTGTGGACTGACGGGGACTTTAACATGGATGGTTTTGTAGACATCACTGATATGGCAGACCTCCTCGCAAACCTTGAGAATCCGCGAATCGCCGGAGATGCGAATTCCGACGGTGTGGTCAATCAATCTGACGTTGAACTGATCATCAGTGCTGGAAAATATGATACGGGAGCTGCGGCGACTTGGGGTGATGGGGACTTTAATTTCGACGGTATCGTTGACATCCTTGATTTATCTGTACTGCTTGCAAATCTGAAATAATCGGTATCGTCATTCATCTCATCCACCAGCGCCCCAGGGAGTCGTCTCATTCCCTCGGGCGCTGCGCCAATTAAATTAATTTAGTTGATCGCTGACCAGCGGAGCTGCTTGACCTGGAATCAAGCCAGAGGAGACTTGCGGCACTCCGACAATATCTTGATCCGGGGCCGTTGCTGTCGCCGATGACCTTAAATCAAAGCGACCACCCAGTCGCTCAGCAAGACTTGCAAGCCAACTGGATCGTTGTTTCAAAATTTTGGCAGACGCCGGATCCATCAATAAACCACAGCCTTTCATGACCCACCCCGGAGCATCCTCGGCCCAAGATAATTCAAATGACGCACCACCTGACATGGCGATTAAGGCATCGGGCTCTTGTCTGCGAAATAGCGGATACCAAACCATCCAGTGCCGAGCCATGGACTTGACCCGCGCCAGAGCGTTCATGACTTTGTCCCAGTCATCTGCTGTGCCGTCACTGCTGCGATACGGTGGATCAACTAAGACTAGATCTGCTTTTTCAACCTTCTGTAGTGCGTCATAGCCACTTTTGGGCTCGAGCTTGACCCATTGAGATAACTGCCCCTTACGGATTGCACTTCCTGCCATCTTGAGGGTGTCGGCGTTCACCTCGTGAACGGTCAGCTTGAAATTCGGATGTCCCACATTTCGTAAAAACTCTGCTGCAAGAACCCAAGAACCTTTATAGAGGAAATTGGCATTCATTGCTGGAAGCACAAGATTAAAATAATAATGATCGAGTAGCTCAGCAGTACCATCCATAAATCTACCAATGCCGCGCCGCCAATCGCCGTTTTCACCCAATCGAGCGTATCCAGGTCCAGCATGGGTTTCTACATAATGAAAAGACTTCGGGGAATCAGACGACAACGTCCTGAGAGCGTCAATGAGAAGAATATGTTTCCATACATCGCCGATATTTCCGGCGTAGCGGCAGTGGTTGTAAGGTCTTCGGGCAGTGTTCTGCTGCATAGGACTTCGGAAGCCCTCCTCTCCAGTGAACTGCCCGTTTAGCACAGGTCCAACCCCGTCTCAAGTCACAAAATCTTACGTCTTATAGGCATAATTAACCCATTGTTATTAGCGTGTTAGAGCCGGATAATCTTAGATGAGCCTGAAGCTCGGAGGTTATTGTGAAACTAGCCATTTTGTCCCAAGACGCCAGCCTTTATTCCACTTCGAGATTGAAGGCGGCTGCCGATGCGCGCGGTCACCATGTCAAGGTGGTGGACTACATGCGCTGCTACATCAACGTCTCATCTGATGATCCGTGTGTGATGTATGCGGGTAAGCACCTCGAACACTACGATGCCATCATTCCGCGCGTCGGCGCCTCCAATACATTTTACGGCACGGCTATCGTTCGGCAGTTTGAACTAACCAACACACTCACAGCCAATGGTTCTCAAGCCATCGCTCGGTCACGGGATAAACTGCGCTGCATGCAAATCCTGGCCAAGGAAAAAGTCGGTCTTCCGGTCACCGGATTTGCTCACAGCACCCAAGATACTGACGGACTGATTAACATGGTCGGTGGTCCCCCTGTTGTCATCAAGCTAATTGAAGGGACTCAAGGTATTGGCGTGGTTCTCGCAGAAACATATGCATCCGCCAAATCCATGATTGAGGCTTTCCGCGGTCTATCGGCGCATATTCTTGTTCAAGAATATATTCAAGAAGCTCAGGGCGAAGATATCCGCGCATTTGTCGTCGGCGACAAGGTGATTGCGGCCATGCGAAGAAAAGCAGCCAAGGGTGAATTTAGGGCCAACATTCACCGCGGCGCAAAATCAGAAAGTGTCGAACTAACAGACGAAGAAATTCAAACCGCACTGATGGCTTGTCGCGCAGTGGGTTTGAAAGTCGCAGGTGTGGACATGCTTCGCTCTAAAAGCGGACCCAAGGTCCTTGAAATCAATTCATCACCAGGTTTGCAGGGAATCGAATCCGCGACAGGAATCGACGTTGCGGGAGCCATCATTCATTATCTGGAGGAAAACCTTGATTCCGTCCGGGCATTTGAGGGATAGAGCATGAGTCGGTTTAAAAGACCTTCTGAAGATAAGCCAATCAAAATCGGCTCGGAATTCATTGACCGCGGCGAACAGATGAGGGTTGAAATCCCCATCACTATGCTTGCGACGCAAGGCGCCCTGAGCATGCCGATTGAAGTTATTGCAGGAGACGAAGACGGACCCGTACTTGCCGTCACAAGCACGATTCACGGTGACGAGTTAAACGGGATTGAAATTATTCGACAGCTTTTGCCGCTATTATCTCCGTCAATACTTGCTGGAACTTTAATTGCAATTCCTATCGTCAACGTACCGGCATTCATGACGCAGAGCCGCTATCTTCCGGATCGTCGAGACCTCAATCGCTCCTTTCCTGGCAAAAAATCTGGGAGCCAAGCGTCACGCATTGCGTTCACAGTCATGGAAGATGTCATCAAACATTGCACCCATCTGGTGGACATTCACTCTGCAAGTGCTCATCGCAGCAACGCACCGCAGGTGCGCGCCAGTCTTAACAAACCGGAGGCCGCTGCCTGTGCGAAGTCATTTGGAGCACCATTCATTATTCACTCGGCAGAACGCGATGGATCTCTACGCTGGGCTGCGTCGAACATCGGACTTACCAGCATCGTCTATGAAGCTGGCGATGCAGGCCGGTTTGATCGTGATGCTATTGACACGGGTTTGTGGGGGTTACTCGGGGTGATGGATCATCTCGGCATGATTTCAGCGCGCGACCTCCACATCAAAAAACTACGTCGCCATAAACCAGAACCATCCAAGATCTATGAATCGACTAAGTGGATCCGCGCTACCAAGGGTGGCCTATTTCGCAGCCAGGTTGAGACAGGTCAAACTGTTGAGCGGGATCAATTTCTGGGATTTATAGCCGACGCTTTTGGCGAGGGTATGACTGTGCTCAAAGCTCCCAGGGCTGGCTCTGTTATCGGCATTACACGTAATCCAGTGGTCGGGCACGGAGACGCACTGGTTCACATTGCTTACAATTAAGGTCGCAAGACTAGACGTCAGACCTAACCAAACACAAATATAAAAAGAGCGAAACTTTTACTACGTTTTTGCGACTTCAACGCGCACGGTCTGATTGGGTTGAAAACTAAGTGTCCTTTGTGGAAACGGCAACTCGATCTTAGCTTGCTCCAGCGCCTTTTTTACAGCATCGGCTGCTGTGTTTTGAGCCTCAAGCAAACGCTCCCGTTCAACCCAAAACTCAGCTCCAAGCAGGACTGCGTTATCACCAAAAGACTTAAAATGGACCATAGGCGCAGGCTCTTTCCGAGTTAACTCAAGTCCGTTCAGGACGTTCATGACCAGCATTCTTACGCTGCCAATATCTGCAGCGTAAGAAATCCCGATTAACAACTCAACACGACGATGAGCAAACCTCGTGGTGTTCACAATTTCCGACTTCATCAAAGTCTCGTTGGGAATCCGTACCATCGTGTTCTCTGGAGTTCTCAAAATTGTTGAAAGAAGGCCTAACGAGGAAACCTCACCAGTGGTGGAGCCGATCTTGATCACGTCTCCAATGGTAAACGGACGCTCGAGCAGCATAAAAAGACCGCTAATCAAATTGGACATGGTCGTTTGACTTGCAAATCCGATGGCAACCGATGCGATACCAGCGGCTCCCACCAGAACGCTGAGGTTGATGCCAGCCTCATCCAGTCCCGTCAAAACACAGAGGACAAAAACTCCATAAAAAACCAGTCGCCTGGCAACACCAATCTGATGCTGTGCAAGAGCTCTGGAGAGAGCTCGCCCGAGAGCCCTACTCGCAACATTACCCAGGAGATACCCAAACAGCACTCCCAGTAAGACGATGAGAAGTTTCGTTACTGGCCCTTCTTTAACCAAGTCTGATAACATATCCATGTTCATGAACAGGATTCACCTCATGCAAAAAAGCCGCTATCTGAAATTGAGAGTTTTTACCATGGCAACAGGCGTCATGATGATGCTTGCTCAAAGCGGCATTGGTGAACTTTATGCACAGAACCCGAACGTTACAACACCAAAAGATTGCACTGCGGAGAACCAACTTGGCGGCGCTTGCTTGAATGGCACAAAAAGCAGCAAATCACCGCGAAAAAAGCGCAAAAACAAGGATATTAGAAAAAAGAAGATACCGAATTCGGAGTTCCAATCTCCACCGTCAGGGTCAAAACCTGGCGGCCCAACCCCTGGTGTGCCAGTTGATGACCTGCCTGTCCGACCTGATGATAAGTTTTAGCAAGCAAATAACTAAATATTTTTGATTAGTGGCCTTCGAATTCCATGAGCCAGCTGAGATCATAGCGCGCAAGACGCGCAGCACCTTGGAGCTCCGGGAGGTTCACCACAAAATGACAACCCACAACGTGACCACCCATCTTTTCGACAAGAGCCGCCACTGCACCAGCAGTGCCACCAGTTGCTAAAAGATCATCGATAATCAGACACCGCTCAGAAGGCACGATGGCGTCATTATGAATTTGAATGCAGTCTTTACCATATTCAAGATCATACTCGATCTCTACGGTTGCTCCGGGAAGTTTGCCTTTTTTGCGGGCTAAAACCATTCCGCAGCCAAGGCGTTCCGCGACAGCAGCACCGAAAATAAATCCCCGCGACTCAATCGCAACGATTTTCTGGGGTTTGAGTTTGAAGGCACGTTCAGCTAGCAATTCAACAGACTTTTTTAGGCCCCATGGATCAAGGATTAAACTGCTGACATCCCGAAACATGATTCCTTGTTTCGGAAAATGTGGAATCGTTCGGACCAGAGACTTTAAACGAACGAGATCCTGAGTCATGGGCTCTCTCCTAGCTGAAGTTTAGAGCCCCGTTTTTGTCAGAAAAACACCTTTCGCACAAGAGTTTTGACGGCATCACCTACCACAAGTCGCCGTTATCAGCCTTCCCTTGGCCATCAGTATCTGTTTTCATTTGACCACCGCCATCGCGTGCGCCCTCATCGGAAGCCCCGTTGGCGGCCCGACCTGTTTTTGATTCATTATCTTCGCCTTTAATAACGCGCCCTTCATCGTCAAGAACATCATCTGACTGTTTGGAAAGCTCGTTAGGCTTAAGCCCAGGAAGAAGCTGCGCATTGGCTGGTCCTTCGCCCTGATCCTGCGAAACGTTGGCCTTGTCGGAGACCTCAACTTTCGTAGGAGCTGCGGGCAAAGCTGAATCCTTCAGCTCAGCCTTGAAGTTAAATGGGCTATAGAGACGGGCAACTCCGCCCTTACCATCTCCCGGAACCCTGATGATGCCGCGCACCGTGTTGCCCACCGCAAATTCATTTTCAAAAGATTCTCCAGTTTTATCGATGTTGGTGGTGGCGAACACTTCATCGCCGTTCTCATTACCAGAGAAGATAATTCCTCGCGGCAAATCGACGTTGAGTGCTGCTGTTTTATTGTCGTATTTCATCGGCCACTCGCCTCGCTTGACGACATTGATATCCAATTCATCCAGTTGATCACGATATTTCATGATATCAATCATTCCCTTGGCGTACTCAATCCAAGCCGGCAGCGCCCCTATGGCACCCGACACCTTGATTGCCCCGCGACGCATCATCTTGTTCAAATCGTAGCCGACATACGACGCGATCGAATGGTAATGGCTGAAATCAAGGGGAGCACCCTTGGCGGGAGGCACCGGAAAGAACCCCGCGAAATAAGCATTTGTATAATCGTTTGTGGTCCCTGTTTTCCCAAAGGCCTGAACGCGAACTTTGGTAGATTCCGAAGACTTCACAGGACCTTTAGCTTGAGGATCAACTGGAGCTGCCAAATCTACGTAAAGCTCGCCGCGCGCACGACGACCAGTACCGTGAGTGACAACACGTTTCAAAATTTCCCGCATTTGATCCGAATACTCTGGAATGGAAACCATCGCTTCGCGGCGCTTTGGTTCAAAGACCACCTCACCGTGACGATCTTCGATACGGCGAATGAAATTGATCTGATTCGGCGGACCATTCTCATAGAAACGGTAAATTTTACCTTCAACAAAAGTCTGATAAATCTTTGCAACTTCAGCCGCGGTAACGTCATTTGTCCCAAGAGGAAATGACTGGACGGGATCCACTTTGCTCATGACGCCCATCGCCTTAACCATCTCCGTCAAGTAGTTTAGGCCAAGGGCTATGCGGAAGTCATGATGTTCAAAATATCGATTGAGATCATATGGTGTCGCTGCGTTCATGACAGACTGAAAATGATCCTCGACACTCTTCTCAAGTCTTGTGAAATCTGCAGCTGGGAGCGTCCCATTCAAGCGGATTTCGCCCTTCTGAACCATTTCATTTAACCAAATAGCCTCCACATCAAGCGCATTGAGAGCCCGACCTTGAATGGTGGCCAATTTTTCGATGTAATCAAATCGCTCGGTGACAATCTTGGGACGTTCACCCTCCAGAACTGGCAGGTATCCCAAAGCTGGCTTACTACCTTGAGTTGGCAAAACCCGGAAATTGGACCATGCTGCTTTCAGAGTCGGATCTGCCAGCGCACCCTCAGGCCCTTTTGACTGCACCCTAGCAGCGATCGCGTCAAAATCCGCCTCTGCCATTGAAGACAGAGTTTTCATACGTAAAAAATTGTTTTTCACGAGATTGATGCGAAGCGCATTCTCTAAAGGCGGCATATCTGCAGTGCCCTGACGTGAATGCAATGCTTGCAGCTCGCCAATGTAGCCTTTACCCCACCACATTTTTTCGAGGGCGCGGATCACATCGTTACCGCCTTTAAAGACGAGATCAGGCGTGACGTCTTCAATAGCTCGCTTGAGTTGGAACTCCTTCACGCCATCGTTGTCCAGCTGAACTCCAGTAGCCTTGGCAACACGAAAGTGAAAATCGGGGGCACTTTCTCCAGGCTTTGGAGCAAGGTCCATCTGCGCCATCAAGTCTTTGAATTGCTCCAAATTCAGCTTATCGACAAGGCGATTGGCCAAGGCAACAGATGCCAAGTTTTCCGACGTCGTGCCGGACCACACCATACTGGCACTTCGGTAGGGGCTGATATGATCAGGACGAGGGAAATAAAATCTAGCCTGATACGGGAAAATTTGACGCTCGTTGTCGACGATATCCAATATATTCCAACCAAGCTGCATCGCTGCATAGTAAACAACTGACTTAAATACGGATCCCGGCTGACGACGAGCAAATACGGCTCGGTTAAACCCAATAGTGTCAAACCCGCTAACGGCGACCCGAACTTCCCCTTTGTCCAAAGCAACTAATCCACCATTGACCTTTGGCGTTTTTTGCAGCTCAAGGATCGCTTCGTGCTTATCCTTGTCGTATTCTTTGACCTCAACAAAGATCACATCGTCGCGCTTGATAGTTTGAAGTAATTTTTTGAGCTGAACTTCATGCCCTTGCTGCAATGGCAAATCCAACAACTTCGCATAACGAACCAGAGCCTCGTAAGGCACAATACCGGAGCTCAATCCGAAGGACACTTTCAGATGCGCGTCTTTCTTTTCGTTTCCTTTGATCTCTTCGACCTTCCCGTAGTAGAACTGGTTGACCTCGAGATCACGCAGACGCCTGAAGTTCTCTGCCTTTTCCGGCTGAAATCCAGCTAGAATCGTTTCCAGTCGACTCAGGTTACGCCGCATGCCAAGCTGCGCACGCTCCTGCAACTTGCAATCGATGGTCGTAAAAATTTTGAGACCTGCATTATTAAGTTCATCCACCGTTTCAATGCCCAGGATGTCCATCACTTCCTTCTGGCTCACCTGGTTGCGAATCAAACTAACCAGCGCCACCTCGCTTGAGCGAAAGCTTCCGCGATTAAATGGAACGGGTCTTTCAAAGGCCTCTTTGAATTCTTCTTGCGATAACCATCCTTGCTCATACATGCGCTTTAACACGTAGTTTTTTCGATCGAAAGCGTCCCGAACCGCTTGTTCACGGCGCTCTTTCGTATATTTCAAGTACGGGTCGTACTTGGATGGGCCCTTCACGCTACCCGCAATAAAGGCCGACTCTACGACATCCAAATCTGCAACTTCCTTATTGAAGTAGTACTTCGCTGCAATGCCGATTCCGGAACCGTTACCCGAGACGTGAAATTGGTTCAAATAAAACTCAAGAATTTGCTGCTTGCTATACAGCTTTTCCAGCTGCAGCGCTGCAATCGCCTCATTAATTTTACGACGCAGCGAGTATTCCCAGTCGTCCATAATATTTTTGACAGTCTGCTGGGTCAGTGTTGACCCTCCGCGGAACTTTCCGGTCTTTAAGCCTTCAGCAATGGCTTTGAAAATTGCCTGTGGATCAACTCCTCCGTGGGAGAAAAAGTTTTTATCCTCTGCGGCCACAAGTGCATTCACCATGTGCTTAGGAATTTCTTCGATACTGACATAGCGCCGGTGCTCGTTACTGAAAAAGCTACCGATGGGAGTTGACTCATCGAGACAGTAAACCGTCGTTTCCTCATTGATGCGCGCCATAATAGTGGTCTTCTTAAGGTGCGAATCATCGCCAAACCAAACACTGAACAAAATGACTGACGTAACGCCCAGACCACCACCAATGGCCCCCACCACACCCGTGATGGCCGTCCACGCAGAAACATTTAAGAATTTGTTTTCAAAAATGCGCATAGCCACTCCAACATGTACCCAACATTGCACTTACATTCTATCACCACCCGCTATGGAACTACTAGTTTCCCATCAAGAATTTCAGGGTGTTAGACCTCTCAACAAGGGCACTCCTGCCTTGATTTTGCCCTTTACGGGTAAGGCGGGTCATCGTATAAGGGGCACCTACTTGAGGTGACTCCGATGTTATTTCCAAGCCTTACAAACCCTGACGGACGCCCGTTTGATCAGGTACAGCTGACAGGCATGCTGATGAGCTGTGTCATTGGCATTTACCCATCAGAGCGAACCCGCAAGCAGCCGGTAACCGTCGATATGTGCCTCTATCTCGACACCAGGCGGGCTGCCGAGAGCGCCAACATTCATGACACCATTGATTACGGCGGCGCCGTCAAAGAAATTGCTTTTATCCTTGAGTACTGCGAGTTTCAGCTAATTGAGACCGCCGTAGAGGCAGTTTGCCGGCATTTTTTGAGGACTTATCAAGCGGATCACTGCCTGCCCACGGTTGACGCCGTAATGGTTCGAATCAGTAAGCCCAGCGCCCTGGCTCACGGCATCGTACCATCCGTACAAGTCTTGCGCCGTCGTGATGATTATCCCATGCAATCCGAAAAAGTCTCTTGCGGCAGCCTTTACAAGATTCACAGCGCGTCCGACTCCAGTCTGCACATGCTTTTAGCGAGTGGCGACGCCCCCATTATCGTGAGGGAGTTGCTTCCAAATGCCGAGACCATCCTGCCCTTTGGCCGATGGACCTTGGATGGTACACCCATCAAAAGCAGAACCCCTGTCACCTTAGCTGACGCTACATCCAAAGTATTGCAAGACACCTCGGCTGGCACCAGTCAGCCACGGTTGCTGCTCATTCAAGGTCGCCCCCCCGTTAGGTAGACTGTGCCCATTTCTGCGAAGTTTCCGGCCTTTTAAAATTGAAGAGTGAGTCATCACACTCTTGTGCAAGGCAGGACAGTCATCATGCGGCAAGTTCGAACAACATGGTTATTAGCCATTACGGCCATCATCAATCTATTGCCCCGTTCAAACATTTCTTACGCGCGAAGCTTGATCTCAGTGGCTGATATCGCAGAGCAATCCATACCAGGTGTTGTTAACATTCGGACTACGCAGTATGTCCCAAACAAGGATCCAGCTCTGGATCTCTATCAATTTTTTTTGAACGGAAGGCCGCCACAGAATCAGTCAACGCACGCCGTTGGTAGTGGTGTCATCATCAACAAACAAGGACACGTTCTTACCAACGCACACGTCATTGAAAACGCCAGTGTCATTGAAATATTGCTGGCTAAGAACAAGCAAAAACTTCGCGCCAAAGTGCTGGGCGTTGACCCAAAGACAGACCTAGCCCTGCTAAAAATGGATGGTAATGTATCCGTGACGCCCCTTGATCTTGGCGATAGTGATGCCTTGCGCGTGGGTGATGCCGTAATCGCCATTGGAAATCCTTTTGGTTATTCACACACAGTGACCTCGGGAATTATCTCGGCCAAAGGACGAGTCATTGGAACAGGCCCTTACGACAACTTTTTGCAAACAGATGCCTCCATTCACCCAGGCAATAGCGGCGGCCCACTTCTGGATATTCGCGGACGCGTGATCGGTATCAATACCGCCGTCAGCAGCGAGGGCTCGGGAATCGGGTTTGCCATTCCTATCAACATCGCAAAACAAATCTCGAAGGACCTTGTAGCCTATGGAAAGCCCAAACGCCCCTGGCTCGGTATGGTCGGGAAAAATATATTATCTGCAGACGAAATCGAATCAGGTCGGGCTGGCGATGGCGGCGTCCATGGCATCATCGTCTCAAATCTTGTGGTTGATGCACCGGCTCACCGTGCAGGCATCAGAATTGGCGATATCATACTCAATGCAGACGACAAAAAAATTACCGATCTCAATCAATTCCAAAGACTACTAGGCACCAAGCAACCCAACGGCAAGGTAAAGTTAAAGATTTACCGTCGTGGTAAAGGCTACCTGCATGCCACCGTCGCCCTGGAAGAAACCCCGAAAGCGGATGAGCTACCGCAGGAGCGGGATTTATTTTAACGAGCTGGATAAGCCAGTGCTTCACCCAAATTTTTGCGCTACAATCCCGCCTCATATAGATGCCTGATGAGCAAAGAGTCATTTTTTATGGAAAAACCTCGAGTCGATTTTTTGGTTCAATGGCAGAGCCTTGTAGCTCCGCCCTATCGAACCATCTGGCGGCAGCTGCAAAATCACGCTGGCTGGCGCGTCACCATGATCGCACCAGAAAAATTCCGCGAAGGAGGCATGCAGGAACTATTATGTGCGCCTAATGACGAGCGTAATCCTCCGTTGATCACACTGCCCGTAAAACGCTGGCACACGCAGGTCGTTTGGTTTCAAGGCCTATCCGCGCAGTTAATTAAGTGGCTAAAGACACCGGCTCAGAAAAAATTATTCCTGTGTTTTGCTGAACCCTATGCTGTCACAGCATTTTTTGGCTGGCTCTCGTTGGTGATGGCACGTTTTTTCTCATTCAACAGATCTTCGCGCCCATTGTTTTTACTGTTCGCATTTCAGAACATCTACAAACACTTTCCCTGGCCAATCCGCCTTGTTCAGTCGTTAATGTTTAGAGTCTGTGATGCTATTTTTGTACCGGGCGTAGAGCACGAGGATGTCTTGCGCAAGCACGGCTATCGCGGGCGTTGCATTCGCTTTCCGATGTGGGTTGATGAGTCTTTATATTACTCCGCTTCAAAGTCTAATGATGCAAAAGTCAGGATTGGCTACGCCGGAAGTTTTCTTCCAGAAAAAGGAATCACACAGGTTCTAGATGCTTTATTAAAGCATCCAGAAGCAATTCAAGATTGCGCATTCGACATTGCCGGCGGCGGCCAGCTGCGTGACGAAATTGTTGTAAAAGTTGATCAGCTTAAACACGTGGGCGTTGATGCAAATTTTCTCGGCTCAGTCGCAATCGAAAAAATGCCTGATTTTTATCGCTCTCTTGATCTCCTTATTGTCCCGAGTTTGACGGCAAGCCACTGGAAGGAACAATTTGGCCGCGTCATCATCGAAGCGATGGCTTGTGGCTGTTTAGTCATTGGCTCTAACTCAGGAGAGATACCTTTCGTCATTGCCGATGAGCGGCGGATATTTCCCGAAGGAAACATGACAGCCATGCTCACAGTTATGCAGCGGGCTTTGCTGGAGATCAAAGCAGATCGTCATTTAATTCGCGAGCAGGTGTCAGCAATAGCGAGCAAGAAATATGCTGACTACAATGTGGCATCAGCGTTGGCCGCAAATCTTGCAAACTTAAAGTAAATTTTAAGGGGCCACGATCCCGGATCAGGTGGCCCCTATTTCTGAATTATTTAAACATCTCAATTGCAGAGCCGTCTGCTTTGAGTAGAGTCTTAGAAGACTGATCACTACACTTATTACCTGTCTGGCTGACAGATAAACTTCCCCAAGGAAAGTTTAGACAACCATCTGATCCCATCATACCTGAGGTAATTGGGGTGAATGCAGCGGGGGCTTGTCCCTTTGTTGAGCAGCGCGGCGCTGATCCCTGACCACTCGCTCCGTCACCAAAATAGCAAATACTGGCAGGCACTAACTTATATTTGGCGACATTAATCGCTCGACACGTGAGCTGACCGTTGTTGTTACCAATTAAAATTTCGTTAGGTCCACAGCTGCCATTTCGAGCTACTTCCGCTCCCTGCAAGATGTCGTTAGCTGGAAGCGGACAACACGCCATAGTACCGTAGGTGACCCCGCTAGTGGGATCGTCGATGCCAAACACGCCATAATTTTCTGGACACTTTTTGGCGCCAAAAGCTCGGACAAGGGTGGTCGCATTACATTGTTTTGCAACGAGAAGCCCCGTACCGCCATCACTGCCAACTAACTCAGGTTTGTCTGTTGGAGGATTTGCACCACCTGGGGGTGTCCCAGTAACGGGAGGTTGTTTTTGAGGAGGAACCTTTTTTGTAAAGTTGGAGCCCGAGTCGCCACTAAATTCCGAATTTGCACAGGAATAAACTCCAGCAGACAAAAGAC
>JBIIGV010000055.1:0-18993 GCA_044236265.1 Oligoflexales bacterium | reverse complement strand
TTCTCTATTGATTTCAGCCATATACCCTTGAACCGCCGGATCTTTTGGGTCAACCTTTGCCGGGAAATAGGTCTGAATATCCTGGTTTACGCGCAGCATTTTAGTTTGCCAAATATTATCCGACTGAAGGGATAGGTCTACACAGTAGTAGTCTTTCAAGATTTTCGGCTCAATAAAATCCTGAATACTCGTGACCTTGTGATCGCGGAATACACGACGACCCTCAGAATCCCTTGTAAACCCGCGCACAACATAGTCGATCACAACAACATCGTTATCAAAGTTTTCCATCATATAATTCAGAGCGCGTAACGGTGTGATTTCGCCGCAGGTGGCGATATCAATATCAATACGGAACGTACAGATGCTGCCACCACTATGAAAATCTGGATACGTGTGAGCACAGATATGACTTTTATCAAGATGCATGGCTTTAAACGTGGCTACATCCGGACTTGCACCGCCACCAGCAATATCGCTCATCAGCACCATGGAGCTTGCGCCCCATGGCTCATAGTTCTGATCACTGACAGCCAAGACTTTCGCTTCGATAATGTCACAAATACCCTTGAGAATATTGGTGACGCGCTCGGCGTTGTATTTCTCGGAAATATACTTCACATACGACAAGCGCTCGGTCTCGTTACGAGCCACACAGAAGTCGTACAAATTGAAACTTAACGCCTTGGTGAGGTTGTTAAATCCCACCAGCTTATAATCGCCAAACGGCTCGATGCGCTTCATGAATCCCCCCCCGCAGGTTACTCGAAAAAGAGGTTCCACTATCTAAAACAGTAGAGCTCGCCGATTTAGCACGATCACCCCATAAATGCACCAAAATTATGGACATTTTTTCCCTAAAAACTGAATTTTTGAGCTGATCTTCCTAGGGCTGCTGTATACTGAGAGGCTTAAAGAAAAAAATCATCAATTACCGCAAATTAGAGGCATATTCGATGGGACCGACAAACTTTGAAATGCGCAGACCAGAAAATCGCATTGTGCACGTTCGCTGCTGGCAGCCTTCCGATCATCAAGTCAAGGGCGTTGTAGTGTTAATTCATGGACTAGGTGAGCACTCAGGACGATACACACATTGGGCTACAAAATTCTGTAACCAAGGGTTTGCCGTTTATGCATTGGACCTTGCTGGCCACGGACGCTCAAGTGGAAAGCGCGGTCACATCGAAAGTTTTGACAGGCTTTATGACGACGTGGCTGAGCTAGTCACGATCGCTCGTAAAAACCATCCCAATGTTCCGATCCATGTATATGGACACAGCATGGGCGGTGCTATCGCTTTGGCGGCTGCCATCAATCGTCCACTTGGTCAAACCACGCTCATCACGACAGGCCCTGCTATTGCTCCGGGGTTTGAACCACCGGCATGGAAAATATCCCTGGCGAAGTTTTTAGACCGCTGGGCGCCGGGACTGGTCTTAGGAAATGAGCTAGATATTCAGGGAATCTCACAAGACCCTAAAGTTGTTGCTGCATACAAACGCGACCCCTTGGTCCACAGCAAACTAAGTGTGAGATGGTTTAACGATTGGCTACGCTGTGTTGAGCAGATCAAAACCCGTGGACCAAAGGAGATTACCTCACCGGTCCTTATCGTTCACGGGGCTAAAGACAAACTAACGTCCCCTCGCGCATCCGAGGACCTAGGCCGAACCCTAGGAGAGCGGGCTACCTTCAAATTATGGCCGAATGACCTTCATGAGCTGCACAACGAGCCCGACCAGGATGAGGTGTTTAACTATCTTCAAAGCTGGATATTATCGTCCTCCGTAGCGGCCAGCGGCTAAAACCCGAAGCTATCCAGACCAAATAATTTCAGCAGGTTACCGAATTCTTGCATATTTTTTATCCAAAATCAGTCAGACACCCTAGCTTTGTATTAAAAAGAGTGTATATTGCCCGCTCAATCAATCTCCAACCGGAGATTCTGATGGATTGGTTCACAGTGAATGTGGTCTCTCAGAAGTCTTGGTGGAGGAAAAAGGGGTTTTTTTTATGGGCAAGAAATTATACGTGGGCGGCATTTCTTACAGTACAACAGATGATGGACTTCACGCGCTGTTTTCCAGCGTAGGAACTGTCGAAAGCGCCAAAATTGTCATGGATCGTGACACTGGTCGCAGCAAAGGTTTCGGATTCGTCGAAATGGCAACCGAAGCTGAAGCATCTGCCGCAATTCAGAAACTTAATGGTTCTGAGGCTGATGGCCGCAGACTAACCGTTAACGAGGCACGTCCTCAAGCTCCTCGCGATAATCGCGGCGGCGGCGGCGGCGGTGGTCGTAATCGCTGGTAATTTAAATTGAGTCGTCTCAAAGCGACTCAAAGCGAATTCAGAAAAGGGCCGAGAGACTCATCTCTCGGCCCTTTTTTTTCATAAATACTCTTTCATCGATAAGGCGTGTCGAACACACCAGATGTGGTCTTAAGTCCGATCCTGCGTCAGGGTTAGAGTCATTAAAACGGGATCTCCATTTTCCTTCCTGCCGCGAATCTTCACTGAATTTGAATCTATTAAATGAGGCAAAAGGTACTCAACCTTCTCAACTCCAAAATCAAAAACAATGTGATCGTCATTTTCTACAATCACGTCGTGCGGCAATTTGCACTCAGACTTCGACAAACCATCTGCGGTTCGAATGATTACTCGCAAAAGATCTGGACCGATCGCGATTGACTTCAACCACGAATACCCTTGATCATGTCGAATATCCAGCGCCAGCATTTCATCAGAGGTTAGAGCAAATACTTTTTGAGACTCTGACATCTTAATTTTCGCAAGCTGTGCCCGCTCTATAACATTATCGTTGATCTCAGCAGAAAGATTATAGTGCCGATATAACGCATGCAGCCTACAAGTCTCACCAAACGACTCGTACTTCAGGTCAACTCGCAAGCCAACATTGAACAGCTCACCAGCTGTGGCCATTTGGCTCATCGACGCCAGGAGCATTAGAACGTATTTGACATTAGAACCAAACATGCTGTGCCTCCCTATGAAAACTTTTAACGATGGCAAACGAACGCCTCGCTTCGCACAGCTTCTAGCTCAAAGGAACGACAAGGAAAAATCGATAAATAATCAATATTGATTACTTTTAAACAAATAAAAAGGGCCGAGACCCTTCGGCCCCGGCCCAGCAAACCTTTGTCTACCAAGCTGATGGATAATAGTAATAGCGGTAACCCCACGCTGGGTAAGCGCCGTAATTGTATGGATCATAGTAATGATAATAGTACGGTGATCCATAGCCATATGTGTAACCGTTGTAGTAGTAGGTCGGCCAATATCCCGAGTAGTAATAGGGCGAGTACCATCCGTAGTTAGCCCACCGCCATGCATTCCAGCCCCAAAGCAGTCCACGCGTGGATGAATCTCCAGAGGTGCTTGAATCAAGCGCATGCGAAGCACTCACATCGAATCCCCTATTCCAAACCTCCCGAAGCCCGGACGCTTCGTTTTTATTGAGATCCTCGCCAACGATTCGCAACTGCGCCTCCGACAAAAGCTCGCGCCCCTGATTGTCAATTGGCACACGAATCATCGCACCTTTAGATGCCTGAACCGCAACGACCATGGCATTAGAATCCTCAGATGAAAATCCGTGAGCTGATATCAGCCCAACACTGACGCCTACAAAACCCAAGTATAAAAGTAAGCTCCTCGCAAATCTCATGTTATCTCCTTTCATGTTACCTAATCAAAAAATCGGAGAAAGCGGTCTCCAAGACCGAGAGATACGCCCCAAAAATAAATAAGACAATACGCACGACACTGGATGGATCACCGTGACGCATGAGAAAAGACCGCCATCTCAAATTGTCGCAAATGATTCAAAATCATTGTGGCTCGCGATAGCAAATGGTCACGAGTTGGCTGCGGGGCGTTTGCAATTGCCGATCGCACATCAATTTCCGCGTACTTCATGACAACGTAAGAATTGTACAATCGACCAGAATCAAAGCTGCACGGACAACCACTAGTCATACAATGCACATATTCATTCCATGTAATGATACTGTCGCTCAGCTTGTTAACAAAGTGGTCCGTCACCGCATAGAGGTAACTGTCACGATACGTACTGGCCAATGTCCGAAGATACAATGCATCAGCCTGGATGGCTCGATGAGCTCCCTGAATGACAAAAATATCAGGCCACACCAATGCCAAAGTACGCATCTGTTCAAAGCGAAAAACATCATTAGGTGAAAACTCTGGACCTGGTTTCTGAAGGGGCTCTGGGACTTGAGCAGGTTGAGACTGCGGCTCTTGTGCTGGCGTTGAGCCTGGCTTTGCATCGGGGGGCACCGAAGCTCCAAGGGGCATATTTCTCTTAAAATCAATGACAATGGCACGCTCTGTATTCGGCACGGGAAGACCTTTTTCCACGGATGTCAGAATCAGATTAGCTACACCGGCAAAAGACTCTGCGGAAACCGCGACATTGGAATACTCCTCACTCCACTCTTGCCGGCGGACCGGAGGCTCAGCTCCATTTCGAAACTCACTGACACTAATTCCAACGACTTTCCATTGGCCGTTGACGCTCGCAAATAACGGCCCACCAGAAATTCCGGGACTTGAATCACAGTCGTGAAAAAGCTTTGCGCCAGCCACCTTACGAACAGAACACCCCCACTGCACACTCCCCGTCAGTCCCCCATTAACGTCTGAGTTATAGCCTGCTAGATTCACAGAAAAAGGTAACGTCTTCTCCATCGACACCGCAGAGACACTCAAAAACTGCACTCCGGCGCCGACATCACCCTCCATTTCCACAATTGCCCAATCGGTCGCTCGATCACCCTCTGGATTCAAGGAGCCTATCCACGCTCGAACAGGCCTCAGCGATGCAACGGCCTGAGCGTTTGTGAGTCCTAGGTCAAAATATCTAAAATTTTCTCGTGGCTTCTGAGTCGCGACATCAAACACACAATGAGCAGCCGTCAGCATAGTCTTTTGCCCAATCATCACACCCGAACATGAATTGCTAAGTTTGCCTAAAGATGAAAATGGAACCTCATTGGTAACGATTCGCTGCCGATTATCCTCACCAAAAATATTTTTTGGCCGTGAGACCGAAGTTCCACAGCCAGCAAACATAAATAGCGTCACCAAACCGATCACTGATCGAAATACTGAAATGAACATACAAAAATCTCCTTATGTGAAGGGCTTTTACATCACACCCTAAGGAGCTTCGTAGCGATCTATCCTTTCTTTGTCAAACGAGAGACATCCGCTTTGCGTGCATTGCCACAACAAGTAGAAAATGAATCAATTTGCATAGCAGAAAATTAAGTTTTTTGGCGTGAATCAAAAATCCGCGATCAGACAAAGGACAGGTTTAATGACTTCACCATGATGAGCTCTCTGTCTATTTTACGTCCGACTGGGTACCAATAGCAGGCAAAGGGATCAAAACCCAATCGTGCATAAAACTTCTGCGCCAAGAAATTCTCGGTCCAGACTCCAACGAAGATTACATCTGAAGGATTGAGCGCCATCTGACTAAATGCAAAATCCATCAATCTTTGCCCGATTTTTTGCCGGTGATATGCGCGCTCGATGTAAAGCTGTTTGATTTCAAAATGTCGGCCAACGCCTAACACGACCGGCAATCCATTTTTGCCAAACTTGATATATCCAATCGGTTTCTGATGGAAAAAGGCAATTCCATAGCTGGCGCCGTCACTCATATCATCACAGATTTTTTGTTCAGAATGGCTAGTGTTGAGAAAAAAACTTAGATCTACGGGATCATACAAGTGCGCAAAAGTCTGACTGAAAAGCCCACCTCCCAGTCTGGAGAGAAGGCCAGCGTCTTCTTCATTCGCCGAACGAATTGAAATAGTCATATTGTATCAAACTGACGCCTCTTCATTCGTAGTCGCAATTGATTAATCAAGCGTGACGATTTGAATGTGAGGATTGATCTCATGCCGCAAAATACTCTCGATACCACTTAGAGTTCCGGTGCGCGAGCTCGGACAGCTACCACAGGCACCTTCGTATTTGACTGTGACAATGTTATCGATGAAGTCCAGAACGACCAAGTCCCCTCCGTCGGCCTGAAGACCCGGACGAATCTCGCGATCAATCACCTCTTCAAGCTTCCGGCGATCATCAGACCAATTAGACTGATCGACAGGCGCATCGGCTGTAATAAATTCAGGATCGTGAGAGGGTAGAAAGGTTTTGATGACCTCGATTATCTCGGACTCTAACACGGGCCAATCGCCGTGCCCATCCTGAGTGACCGTCAAGACATTTTCAAACAAATGAACTGCCGTGACATTGGGAAGCCCCAAGATATTCGTCGCTAATGGTACATGCAAACATTCAGCTGGGTGCACAAAGGTAACTTTGCCGATTTTCTTAACGTCTTTCGCCGTAATGAACTTCAAGGCATTAGGGTTGGGTGTAGACTGGGTAATAACGCGCAAAGACATGATTCATGTTCTCCTTAGGACTCAGTCGATACCGACGTCTGGTCTGATAAACAGGACAGCATCGTACGCCATGGCAACAGCACACACTTTGCGCGCGCCGGAAAGTCTTTTATCGAACTAAAAGCTAATGCAGAGCTATCCTTCAATTGCAGGAGATCCCCCTTTGCACCCTTAAGCAGGGCCTCAAAGGAGATCGCGGCCTCTTTTGCATCGGAAATCGATTTTTCCGCGATAAGCTCCATCATCACAGACGCACTCGCTCGACAAAGGGCGCAAGATTGAGCCGTAAACCCGACCACACCCAAAGAATCGTCTGTCACCAATACTTCGATCACAATCCGGTCTCCGCAGATTGGATTAAAGCCTTCCGCCCTGTGAGTTGCGCCTGTGACGGAACCATAACACCGTGGCGAACGATTATGATCTAAAACCACTGACTGGTATAAATCTGACGCATTGGGATTCAAGCAAACAACTCCTGCGTCTTCCAAAGCGCCTTCACGAGGCAGTCCACGTCTACCTCATTATTGTAAATACTGAAGCTAGCGCGCGATGTTGCGGGCACACCAAAACGAGCCATGAGTGGCTGGGTACAATGATGCCCTGTTCTAATGGCTACTCCGTAAGAGTCCAAAATCGAACCGACATCATGAGGATGAATATTGCCCATAACGATACTAAAAATTGGGATCTTTGGCGTAGCCGTGCCAATAACTCTAAGATTGACGACCTCGGCTAAGGCTTTTTCCGCCTTGGAAAGGAGGCTGTCCTCATGAGCTTTGATCGCCTTAAAACCGACATCTTCAGACACAAATCTGATTGCCTCGCCCAGGCCAATAACGGCAGCTATATCCGGAGTTCCCGCCTCAAACTTCGCAGGAGCATCGGCATAAACGGTCTTCTCGAAACTCACTGTTTTGATCATATCACCACCGCCAAGAAATGGCGGCATCGCATCTAGATGCTCTAACTTACCCCACAACACCCCAACCCCTGTAGGTCCAAAAAGTTTGTGGCCAGAGAAAGCGAGAAAATCTGCACCAAGAGCTTGCACATCTATAGGCACATGAGCGATGGCCTGCGCCGCGTCAACCAACATAGGAACGTCTGCACTGCGAGCCGCGGCAATCATCTCGCGAATCGGTGTTACGACGCCTAGTGCGTTTGATATCCATAAACAAGAAATAAACTTTGTCCGCGGCGTGATTAGCTTTTTAAAAGCCTCTAAATTTACAGCACCATCATCATTTACAGGACACACGACAATCTTCGCGCCCGTTTCCTCACAAATCATTTGCCACGGCACGATATTGGCATGGTGTTCCAAGCAAGTTAGAAGAATTTCATCACCAGCCTTTAGGCGTGGCTTTACAAAAGAACGAGCGACAAGATTGATGCTTCCAGTAGTACCAGTCGTAAAGACGATTTCCCGTTCGTCTTTAGCGTTTAAAAACTTCTGGGTCGTCGACCGTGTTCCCTCGTAGAGGCCCGTGGCCTCTTCACTAAGCAGGTGAACCGCACGATGGATATTGGCTGTCCCCTGACGGTAATAATGCTCCACAGCTCGGATGACCCGCAAAGGCTTTAACGTCGTTGCAGCCGAGTCTAGATAAGTTAAGCGCTTACCCCGGATATCACGACTGAGAACTGGAAACTCTTTTCGCAGTGCTTCAACATTCAACGATCCATTCGGCGCAAACGTCGTCATGATGACGCTCCAGCGCGACGCACTTCCTGGGCAAACCAGTCGGCAACACGGGCGTTCAAAAGACGCTTTGCGCCGTCATCTTTGAGACGCATGACCACGTCATCGGCAAATCCGCGGCACAACATAGCCATAGCCTCGGCGCGTCCGATGCAGCGACTCTGCAGATAAAATAGCTCCAATGGATCCACTGAACCGATAGCCGCACCGTGAGATGCTTTGACGTCGTCGGCATCAATTTCGAGCTGAGGCTTTGCATCGACCTCTGCGGCCTTACTTAGTAGCAGATTTTTTGATGTCTGATAGGCCTCTGTTTTTTGAGCGTCCTTTCGGATAAATATTTTGCCGTTGAAAACAGCTCGACTCTCATCGTTCAAAATACCCTTATAGAGCTGATGGGTTCGACAGTGTCCCACCTGATGGTCAACCGATGTGTGATGATCCACATGCTCGTTATGTCTTGTTAAGTATAGGCCATTAATAATGCATTCGGCGTCAGGGGCTGTGTATTTGACATCTACGTTGACGCGAGCTAGCCGACCACCCGCCAACAGCGAGAATGTCTCAAAACAACTTCCTCGATCAAGAACAGCACTGACAGAGCCGGTGTGAAACAGGTCGGGAGCCGAGACAATGCGGTAGTAGCCACAATCAGCCAGAGCACCCAGTTTAAATTGGGTGAGGCCATTGGACCACCCAGATGTTGTCGACCCTATGGCAATAAACTCTTCAACAACCCTCAGCTTTGCCCCGTCTTCCAACGCAAACACTAAACGCGTTGCAGAGACTTCGGATGAAGACTCAGGAGTTGCTACGTGTAAAATGTGAAGGGGCTTGTCGACGATCTGGTTTTTCTTGATTTTAAAGACGGCCCCATTACGCGCAAACCCGGCATTCATTGCCGCAAAAAGTCCCGTCATTCCTGGAGCTGATTGCCAACCGTCCCACCAATCAGAGTCATACTCAGACTCTGCTTGAGAGAGAGTTTTATAACCTATCGCAGCTAGCGCAGACTTGTCAGACAAAGCCAGATCAAGGCAACCATCAATAAACACCACGACCAAAGAATCAGCCTGCTTCTTTGATTGCACCAAACGATCAACGTCTGGATTAACCGCACTGGACTTTACGGAGCCGTTCAGAACAAAGCCCTTTTCCAGCAGTGGTCTAAGGCTTGTGTACTTCCACTCTTCATGCCGGGTGGTCGGGAGACCATCAGTCAAAATCTTTCGCACAGAGCGTTCGCGACGCTCAGTCACTTGACGTGGTTCGTCAGTTTGAGATCGCCGGCGCTGATCCCACGCTTGTTCAATAGATTGGACTGTTGAAAATGTTGTCATCTATTCCATCACTCTCAGTGGACAAGGTCTTTTAAAATCCAGTCGTAACCCTTCTCTTCAATCTCAAGAGCCAGCTCTTTGCCACCACTCTTTATGATTTTGCCCTGATAAAGCACATGCACGAAATCAGGTACGATATAGTTCAATATTCTTTGGTAGTGCGTGACCAGAACAACGGCGTTGTCTTTACGACGAAGCTTGTTGACCCCCTCAGAAACTATTCTTAAAGAGTCAACGTCAAGACCAGAATCAGTCTCATCCAAGAAAGCCAACCGCGGCTGAATGATTGCCATTTGCAAAATTTCGTTACGTTTCTTCTCGCCTCCAGAAAACGCAACGTTGACTTCGCGGTCGATAAACTTCTCGTCCATTCCCAAAAGCTTGCACTTTTCTTTAAGCACGGGAGCAAACGCCTCTTCGGATACTTCTTTCGCGCCTTGGTGCTTACAAACCGCGTTGAACGCTGCTCTCAGGAAAACACTGTTTGGAACACCCGGAATCTCCACAGGATACTGATAGGCCAAAAAGATGCCATTGCGCGCGCGCTCCTCTGGGCTCATCTCGAGGACGTCTTTCATCCGGAGGTTTACTTCAAACTTAACCTCGCCGGAGGTGACTTCGTAGTCGGGATGCCCAGCCAAAACTTTTGATAGAGTACTCTTGCCTGAACCATTGGGCCCCATAATGGCATGGACTTCGCCCTCATTGACCTTAAGGCTAAGACCCTTGAGAATCTCTTTACCGTCCACAGTTGCATGGAGATTTTTTATTTCCAACATAGTCATGCGCTCTTTTCCTCTCGTCGGAACTGGTTAACCGACACTTCCTTCTAACTTCATCTCAAGTAATTTGACTGCCTCAACACTAAACTCAAGGGGTAATGTCTTAAAAACATCCTTACAAAAACCATGTAAAAGAAGGCTGACAGCCCCCTCCTCATCGATGCCGCGGCTTTTCATGTAAAAAATCTGATCTGCGGAGATTTTTGACGTGGTCGCTTCATGCTCGACAATCGCAGTGTTATTTTTGACTTCAAGATACGGGTGCGTGTTCGCCGTACAGCGATCTCCCACCAGCATACTGTCACACTGACTGAAGTTACGTGCGTTTTCTGCCGATGGGAAAATCTTCACCTGGCCACGATAGGTGTTTCGGGAGTCATCACAGCTAATACCTTTACTGATAATGCGCGAAGACGTGTTCTTGCCGATATGAATCATCTTCGTACCAGTGTCTGCCTGCATTTTATTATTGGTCAGAGCGACCGAGTAAAACTCTCCGGCTGAATGATCACCCTTCAAGATAACGCTTGGATACTTCCAGGTAATCGCCGAACCAGTTTCAACCTGCGTCCAGCTAATCTTGCTATGAGCGCCTTGGCAGATGCCGCGCTTTGTCACAAAGTTGTAAATGCCTCCCTTACCCTCTTTGTCTCCCGCGTACCAGTTTTGGACTGTCGAGTACTTGATCTCGGCTTTTTCTAGCGCCACTAATTCGACGACTGCTGCATGCAATTGGTTTTCATCACGCATGGGCGCTGTGCAGCCTTCCAGATAGCTGACGTAGCTACCCTCTTCAGCCACAATCAATGTGCGTTCAAATTGTCCCGTCTCGCGGGCATTGATACGAAAGTATGTCGACAGGTCCAGGGGACAGCGCACACCCTTAGGAATGAAGACGAACGATCCATCAGTGAACACAGCGCTATTTAGCGCAGCATAATAGTTGTCTTTGTAGGGAACAACGGAGCCAAGATATTTCTCGACGATCTCAGGGTGGTTTTGAATCGCTTCAGTCAGGGAGCAAAAGATCACACCCGCAGCAGCCAGCTCTTCTTGGTGAGTCGTTCCTACAGAAACACTGTCAAATACGGCATCAATAGCAACGCCCGTCAGGCGTTTTTGCTCAGAAAGGGGGATCCCTAGTTTATTGAATGTTTCAAGCAACTCTGGATCAATCTCATCGAGAGACTTTGGTCCCTCACCACCTGTTTTGGATTTTGGAGCTGAGTAGTAGCGAATGTCCTGAAAATCCACGGGAGCATAAGACACATCAGCCCATGTGGGCTCTTTCAGGGTCAGCCAGTGGCGATAGGCTTTAAGGCGAAATTCTCTAACAAAAGGCGGATCATTGCGCTTATCTGCAATGAGGTTAACGATTTCTTCACTCAGACCCTTTGGAAAAAACTCCATCTCGATCTGGGTTTCGAACCCATATTTGTATTCACGGTCAGTCAGGGACTCCTTGACAATCTCAGCCATCGAGCCTTACTCCGCTAAGATTTTCTGTCGATTTGCGACGATTATGCATAGCCAATTCACCCGCCTCACAACGTCCACCACTTCGACATTCCTGAACCGATGGCGTCCCGCAAAGGTGCTCAACGGCTAAAACATTTCCGTTTTCAACCTCTCCAACCCAACGCTTTGCTAAAGCTCCTAACTTGATGCCACTCAAACTCGATTTAAGCGCGCCGTAGATGGAGTACCAAGCATCACGCGATGAGCAACTGGACTCAAAATCACAGGCCTGACCGGAGGATATACACTCCACTGGAATCATGCTTTCTTCGACCGAGGAGAAAAGATCCCACATGGAAATTTCATCAGCAGGGCGAGCCAGTTTGTAGCCCCCACTTCGCCCTCGGATACTTTCAACCAAATTGCCGGCGCGCAGCTTAACCATAATCTGATCCAGGTAATCTGTTGGTATTCCCTGACGTGACGCAATTTCACTACGCCTGACAAGTGGCTGCTCAGCCCCATAACGGGCCAAATCCATCATAATTTTGAGCGCATAACGGCTTCGAGACGTTAGATTCACGGGATATCTCCTTGAACTGAACCGAAGCCAATTGTTTAGCTCCCAGGTCAACATTTGGCAATAGGATTCAGCGTAATCCTGACTAAAAGTTTCAAGATTTTATCTTACTGAAATAACTAGATTTTTAGGAATTATGGATATCTTTGGGGCAGAACACCCCACGTACCCCCATTTCCAACGAATATCGATTTGAAAATTTAGCTCTCTGACTGAACCTCAGGTTTACTAGCTCTAAGTCGGCGCCTTTTTATGGATCTTTACCGATTGCGTTGGAAACCCAGGCGCGCGTCCTACCATCTTCAGTTTTTGTCATGGACCATCTTTGTACCAACTTGGCAGCGACCGTAGACTAGTGGTCCTATCAAACATGTGGTCCATACTTGTCGCGACCCCTACAGACCAACTCTCAAGACTTTGATTAAATGAATTGGCATCGGCGAACATAGACTGCATATCCCCCACTTTCGCTACGTTCCATTGGTTAAGGGGTTGATCAAACTTTCTTGACCGCGAAAACATCTGCGCCATCGACGTCACCTTGCTCACATTCCAAGAATTTATATCTTGATTAAAATTACTGGTATCCTGAAACAGGCCACCCATGTTGATGACATCACCTGTATTCCATTTTGCCATGCTTGGAACTGCGTCTAGGCTATGACAGCCCTGAAAAGCAAAGTATAAATTGGTCGTCCCAGTTAGATCCAAAGCATCCGAAGCCGTAATTTTTAAATTATAGGCACCGGAAAAGTAAGAAGTACCATTTCCTAATCTCAATTTTCCAAATTGCATAATCTCAATAATCTTGACAACCTCATTCCGGCTGTATCCTTTAAAATTGAAGCCGTACATTTTACCCGAAATAGTGACGGTGTATTCGCCCGGCGCCAGATAGTCGTGAACTTTCGCAGGGTCGTCCCAAGTAGAGATTTTGCTCGTGCTTCCGTCCCCCCAATCAACAGTAAAATCGTAATCGCCTTCGGATTCCAAGGGCAGTGTTATGCTCCTGGATCCGAGTGGAGCACCGGACGCGGCCGTGTTCCACTTTGAGATGAAAGATTCAGAAGACAGTGGCGGTAATGTCAAAGCTTTTGCCAATTCAAAGACGATAGATTTGATGACAGCTTTACCTTTATCCACGGCATTCGCTTCAATTGAAATTTGAGCTACCGAGGCTTTTCCAGCGTTAAATTCGAATGTGTATTTCTCACCGTCCGGCTCCTTACGAATGGCCAATTCCGTTTGATCTTGCTTAACTTTGACTTCAAAATCGTACCGATCCGATGGAGAAAGTTTTGAACCATCGGTTTTGGTAAATCCGCACCCGATAAGATAATCACCCACAGAGCTTGGTTTGTCCGAGGCCACACACGCTAATCCGAAGCCTCCGGCAACATCTGCTGGTTCCTCAACGGTACCTTCAGATTTTCTTCCCTGGCCGGAAAATTCAGCATTTGAACAAGACAAAATTATAAAAGTCACAACGACTGCGCATGCAAGTCGCGCCACGCGCTGAGTAACCTCAATTAGTACTCGCCTAACCATGACGGTTTATCGGATTTTAGCTCTCAGAACTTTAGCACCGCATCCGAAAAAAGAAAAACGCATAAATATCTGATTTACTGGGAGTAAATATAGTTTTTTGAAAAAATTAAAAAATAAGACTTCCGCCGCAACTCTTTGAATTTAGAGCCACTAACCGACTGAGGCATTTATCCCCAATTAAAACCGGAAACTAGGACGCCACTAAAATCAGGAATCCAAAAGTGCCTCTAAGCCGAAGGTAGGCCGCGTTGACTGGGCTTTGAGATCCCCCGTACAATATAGGGCAGAGTTTCCATTTTTATCAAAAGTTCCCATATGGTCAGGTGTCACTATGAAGCCATCTTTTGTCATATCTTTGTGTCTGGTTTTGCCCACAATCATCTCGGCATGCGGTCAAAGTGGATCGAGCTCAGGCGGGGGCGGTTCCGGGGGAACACCCACTAAACCAAGTCAACAAAATACACCCGAGAATCCGGCGCCTGGAACGGTCAGTGACTCGGCTGGGTTTTTTGTCGCCCTAAGGGGCGATTACGCAGAACTCTTTTCCATTCACAAAGGGGAAACGGCCTTTTCGGAGAAATGCGAGGCCAAAGCGGGCGAGAAAATCTTTTGTAACGTAGAGGGAGAAGAACAGCGATTTGCAGCTCATGATGTATCTCTTCACTACCACGTTCCTAAAAATATGTGCGAATACATCGGCGTCATGCCCTACTACTTTGTTAATCGTCGCTCAAAACTACAAACATCAACACTGCACACTTATTTAGATAAAAATGGTGATTTTGGTAGTGCCATTGATAATACAACCGATCTCGTGACAAATACCGATTTTGGGTGTCACCTGTCTGAGGAGCTCAAACCGATCTGTTGCCTTGGGAAATACAATATTGTGAGTCACACATGGAGCAAAGAGGAAAATGGGTTTCTTCTCGCAACGACTGGCGTCAATCACACAGCAGAGCAATGCTTGGGCGGCCCTGCAGTAGACAGTCAGCCTAAAACTGCACTAGGTATCCCAACAGGAACCTATTACTACATCCCTGGCGAAGGGCGCAGTGCCACTTATGATCTCAAAGGAACGGACTCAATCGTTTCAGCGCGTCACAGCATTGTATGGAACGTTAATCACTTTAATCCGTCTGATCACACTGCGCCTCCTGCAGTTGACGGAATTCCTAATGCGATGAATTACGATATCGACGCTGGTCCAGGAACAATCCGTATTGGGCATCCCTATTACACGTTCACATGCTATGACGCAGCCTGGGAGATCAAGGCACAAATTAACGTGCTATTGCGAGACTGGGACACAAAAGCTGGCTATGAAGCTCGAGCTACCAGTCCAACGGGTTATCGTGATACGGGAATGGAGGATTCACCGTTTGGAAACAAACCGAAAAATGACAATTGGAATTGGAAAGATATCGAAGACCAATTTACCGGCGATAAACTACCAGATTTTGAAAAATCTTCAGCCCAATAGTAGGGCCACATCGCTTCGCTATCAAGACCAAGTCTTTCGTCCTGGTGGATCGTTTGAGTTTAGCCTAGGGTTCGTTTATCTCACGAGCTAAGGTATCCAGGACGCTTTGATCCGCTTGAACATGCACTCCATTATCATAAAGGGCCCTCGTCGAAACTTTTCCATCCTTGCCGTACCATGAAAGCAATCCATGGGGTTTGTCGTACCTAAAGGACAGTGATTGCTCGAGAACCCCATCGCTGGTGTGAGTTCTGTAGCGCCCGTGCTTCTGATCCTCATACCACGGGATGACGGCATATTCTTTTCCATTTTCAAACCAGTAGTATGCAAGCCCGTTTTTTCTGCCGTTAATCAGAGGCTCCTTCTGCCTCAGCTTTCCACTGCTGTATTTGACTGTGGACCACCTTACATCGCCATTAACTGCCTCTTGAGAGTCCTGCGAAGGTTCCCATTTTGCTAATTTTTGTGCAAGATTCATATCTAACGTCGAGACAGCACCATTGTTCGAAGAAACCTCCCACGACAGAGGCACCGGCTTTATGTCTTCAATGTAGGGACTATTGAAGTAACCCTGACGCACCCTAAATTCGACGCCTTCGCCCTGTGTTAAGCCATTATATGTCCACGAGGAAACGCTCAGACGCGAGGGAATTAACCCCTCAGCATCCTTAAATTTCAGCTTCAACCTGTACTCCGTCCTTCGCCTTCGACCACTGCCAAAAACTTTCGAATGTTTTTCAATCAGAGCTGCCTGAACAACGGAAACCGGCGTCATGTCCAATGAGCGATTAAAATCTGAAAACAATTGAAATCCGCTCACTATAGCCGTTAGACACACCGGAATTGAAAAGTCATACAATATGAGCGGCAGTCGTGAGGACCGACGCAGAAAAAGCCAAACAGAAAAATACCAAGTCGCTATGAGTGCAAGTCCCGTCAAGAAGCCCTTAGCAATCAAATCCTCAAGATCAAGATGAATTTGCCCTCCATCTATCTCTAGAGACACATATGAAGCAATTGCATAGCCAGAAATAGCAAAACAGATGAGCTCTAGAATCAAAACCTTTAGGACAAATGGCTCGGCCAGGAATGAAGACCGCTCAATTGACTCGACGCCGCGCTTTAAACTCGAGAGCTGGGCCAAGAACTCATCGGTCTCATACGTATGGTCACTTGGCTTCTCAAGTTTTATATGACCAAATCCATCACCAATGATTTTTTCATAGCCCGCGGCATGCAACTTTAACAACACATCGCGAAATCCGGCATCAACACGAAGTTTTTGGATGACGCCAGCATTCTCAGTGGCGATATAAAAAACCTCGTCAAATTCCTTAGCGCCAACCTGAACCTCTCGATCAAAACCAGCGGCCTTTAGGTAGCTAAGCCATATGTTTTCTTTGACAAGTCGAAAGAAAACTCCGGATCTAACCCTCAAGAATACAATAGATTTTCTTTGCCCGCTCTTTGATGGAGGCTTATTGACAACGTTTATTGACAGATCGCCGGGATAAGACTGAAATCCCGTGCGCAAAAATCCCATTCCATACAAACGATAGCCGACACCGATGAACGTCATCACCAAGCGAAATAAAATCCACACGGCACTACCCCCGATCCTGTGTCCAGAATTAATTATACCAGTCGGTTGTCGTGAATAAAAAGAACCAGATTTAATATTTCAAATTTTTGAGCCAAGCGAAGACCTTTAACAAGGCCTATAGCGGACTAGTGGATAAGAAAATTCTGAGCATTAGAAAGCGTCATTGATAGACTGTTTTAACGCTTGCTGTGTCCAGCGAACTGAGGAGTCTTTCCATGGACACTCAATTTTGAGTTTTCGCGCATCAATTCCAACCTTGCAGCTATCTGACGGAGAAAGAACGATGACATCAACCCGACCAGAAAACTCTTTCCTAGCGAAATCATCACTAAATAAAGTTTTGATGACATCAGGCAACATAGACATGACCATGCGCAGTGAGTTCTTCTGCAAAGTTCGATAAGTTGCGTCGCTATCGTTAGTGTCTGCCGAAAGCTCAACTTTGACCACCCCAGAGACTAACTCCTTCAGCTTGTCCTCTACTGCTTGAATCTCTCTTGATAGCGCTAACTGCCCAGGCTCCGATTGTCCTGATAACGGATCGAAATCCTGATTATTAAGAATCGCCAACTGCTGATCATTTGGATGACCGATCGAAAGACTCTCTAATCCTTCCAGAGCAATCCATTGCAAATCGCCCCCGGTTGTGGACTTCAATAAAATAGTTCCCTGGCCATTCCCGTGCACCGCATCGATGAAAATACCTGAAAAGACGTTGCCGGACTTCGAATGCAGCGCAATACGCGCATCAACAAAGGCTAATTTCTCAGCGCAGAGTATTCGCAATAATTCAGCCGAAGAGAAAGCTTTCATCACACATCCCAAAAATCGAAGAACTAAGGTGTTTATAATAACCGGGCGAACCACGAGATGTCTCGCAGCTCGCCCAATTTGAATTTATAGTGCAGAAGACAGCAGTTCAGCGACTTGATTTGAGCGTTCACTAACATCATCTACGTTTGTAAAAGGCTTATGATCAATCTTTAAAACTCCGCCTTCAAACGAAACGGCAGAGCGCCCCCAGTTATCACTGCGGTTACAAATTTCGATTTTCTTCACCCCAGATTTGATCGCGTTTTTACCCATATCATCCGTTGCGATTTCCTTGAAACCGTCGAGGATCGATCGGAAGTACACCTTCTCGAACGCCTCAGCCCAATAAGGGGGATCCATTCCTTCACCTTTAGCAAGCGAGTCCCAATCTACTTCCACGGGACACGCTACGAATTCTTGTATTTCTTTCAGTAGCGCGGGATATTGCGAATCCTGAAAACTCTTGATTGCCCTTTTTTCCTCTAAACCCATGGGAACCTCCTTCATGAATAGGCAGGGGTAATCGGTCAATTTGAGCATAAATTTATAATAAGTTGAGCCCCAGTCAGGCCAAGCTTCGAGAATTTAGAGCAAATGAAGCTTAATTTCTATTTTTCACAACAGGTAGGATAAACCGCAAATCAGGATTAATTATACCTACCCAAAATAATCGTAAAAGTCATAGCCGATACTACAGGGATTGCAAAACGCCCTTGATATAGCCCATAGCATAAGCGAAGGCCTGCAAAGACACAGGATCACTTCCATGACTTGGAACGTGGTCTGGCATTAGCATCCCATCATAATTGTACTTCATAAGAATGCGGACGATTTGCGGCATATCAATATCACCTTCGTCAACGAATACCTCCTGGAAGTCGTCTCGACGACCTCGGATGTTGCGGTAGTGAATATTAAATATTCGACCTCGCTTTGCGAGTTGCTCCACAAGCGGAGGCAACTCACGTCTAGGATCTGTCAGCATCTCTGCAGTTGTTCCAAGACAAAGGTTTAGTCCGTGAAACGGACTGTCCTGTAGATCAAGAAATTTCATCAAGCCTTCAGGAGTACCAAGAACATTGACGACTCCATGAAGTCCACCCGGCGGAGTTCCCGGGTCCTGAGGATGGCATGCCATGCGAATTTTCAGACGTTCAGCCTCTGGAATGACTTTTGACAAAAACCAGGAAATACGCTGCCAGAAATCG